>JAUIKL010000248.1 GCA_030430625.1 Gemmatimonadota bacterium | reverse complement strand
GCTGCGGGGAGCCGACCCCCAACTCGCGCTCGGTGAGATTCGACCGATGAGGGACGTGCTCCACAGCTCGGTGGCGCAGACCAAACTGGTCGCCAACCTGATCGGAGCCTTCGCCTTCATTGCGCTCGTGCTCGCCGTCGTCGGCATCTACGGCGTCGTTTCGTACTCCGTCTCGCAGCGAACCGGCGAGATCGGGATCCGGATGGCGCTCGGGGCGCAGCGTAGGTCGGTGGCTGGGCTCATGGTGCGCGAGGGAGCGGTCCCGGCGCTGGTAGGGCTGCTGATCGGCATTCCCCTGGCGCTCGTGAGTACCCGACTGCTGTCCGGGCTCCTGTTCGAGACGTCGCCGCGCGATCCCGTCGTCTTTGTCCTGGTTTCGGCGTCGTTCCTGGCGCTCGCCCTCCTGGGCAGCTGGATTCCCGCGCGCAGAGCCGCCCGACTGGCGCCGACGAGTGCCCTGAGGGAGCGTTGACGCGGGGATCGAGGTCGACGGTCGGCCGCTTCGGTTCGGGGTGGACCTGAACTGGGTCCGGTCATCGCACCGGGGTGAAGCGTAGGACGCGATTGTTCCCCTCGTCGGTCGCGTAGAGCCGGCCTTCCGAGAGGGTCAGATGGGTAGGCTTGTCGAGGGTTCTGGCCGAAGGCACCGTCCCTTCGACCCCGTCCTGGTCCGGGTCGTTGGGTGCGGACAGGGTAAAATCCGTCTGTCCGATGACGCCGACCGCGGCGCCGCCGCTCCGCGTGGGGAAGGGGAAGACCATGATCCGGTGGCGTCCGCTATCGGACACGTACAGGAACTCACCGTCCGACGTCACCCCGTGGGGGTTGTCGAGGGAACGGGCCGAGATGGGTGACGGGTCGGCGGGCGGGTCGAAGCCCGGCGCCCCGACCACGTAGTCGGCCGGAGTCCCGTTCTCCGTGGGTATCGACTCCCACACGAGCACACGATCGTTTCCCGAGTCGGCGACCACCAGGCGCACGCCGTCCGACCACACTCCGGATGGCGTGTTGAGGTGCGATGCCGATGTGCCGAACTCAGCGGAGTCGAAGTCGATCTGACCGAGCACCACGTCGGGCAGCGTTCCGTTGGTCGTTGGAACCGAGTTCCAGATGAGCACGCGATTGTTGAGCCCGTCTACGACGATCAACCGGTCCCCGGCCAGGGCCACGCCTCGGGGGCCGTTCAGCAACGAACGGGACGTGCCGGTTGCCCGCGTTTCGAAGTCCGCAGTCGGGACGACGACGTCGGGCTTCTGGTTCGAAGTGGACGGTACTTCGTTCCAGATGACGACCCGGCTCGTGTAGGCCTCCGTCACGACGAGGCGCGACCCGTCCGTAGCGAGCCCTTCCACCCGGTTCAATGTCGAGTCCGAGGTTTCCTGGTTGGCGCGGGTCGGCACGAAGTCCACCTGGCCGAGCACGAGGTCCGCGGGCGTCCCGTTCGACGTAGGCGCGACGTCGTAGCCGAGGACGCGGTCGCCCAGGACCTCACCTACGAACAGGGGCCCTCCCGTCGGTGCCAGGCCGATCGCGGACGGCCGTTGGAACCCCGCATCCCCACGTCCAGCCGTGCGTGTGGCGAAGTCCGCCTGACCGATGACGACGTCCGCAGCCTGAAAGAAGTCGAAGCGTGGCATAATCTCGTTCACGGCCAACTCGTCTCCGACCGTGTCGAAGGTGGTCGAAGACGCACGGAGGCGCAGAACGCCCTCGGAGCCCTCGATCGCAAGGTCGGAGAAGGTGGCTACCCCGGCCGCCGCCACCATCGTGACCTCCCCGAGGAGTTCGTAGCCGGTCCCCGTCGCCTCCGTGATGGCGAGCTCGATCTCGTCCGTGGCTCGCAGGACGACGCTGCCGAGCGGGTCGACCCAGCCGACGGACACGGTGTCCAGCCGCTGTCCGGCGTCCACCTGTCCGGGCTGACGCAGGAAGGCGAGCCCGGCCACGACCTGGAAGACGGACACGACGGCCTCCTCTTCGAGGGTGCCGACACGGGCCGTGAGCGTTGCCGCTCCGTCCGCGACGGCCGTGGCTCTTCCCGTCGGGTCGATTCCGACGACACCGGGGTCCGACGACGTCCAGGTCACGGCGACCGGGACCGGCGTCCCCTCCGCGTCCCGGCCCAGCGCGGTGAGCTGCACGGTCTGTCCGACGGCGTTCAGCAACGTGTTGGGAACGGACAACTCGAGGGACACGACCTCGGCGGGCGGGGGGGCCACGATCGCCGGCTCTCCGCATGACATGGCAGCGAGGGTGAGAACGAGAAGCGAGGACGAGATGGCAACACGTGCGCGACCGGGGGTTCGCATGGGTGTGCTCCGTGTCGAGGTCAGGCGTCGGGCGGCACCATGGCGCCCGCTCGACTTCGCCTAGCGCGATTCCCTGCCGGCGGGGATCACGAGCGTACTGAAGGAGCGGTCGATCGATGGCATCTCGCTGCCGGGGACGGTCGAGACGCTGCCAGCCCGCGCTCAGTCGGGGACCGACACCCCGACCACGTAGTGGACATCGAACTCGTCGGTCACCAGAGCGTAGAACCGCCCGTTCCGGATCCTCGGTGGGATGAACGCGTTGGGCTCGAAGCCGAGGCGGACGACCTGTCGGTGTGTACCGTCCCGGTCGAAGACGTCGTAGCGGGTCTCGCCCGGAGTCTCTTTGGCTGCGCGCACCCAGAGTCGGCCTTCGTCGTCGATGTGGAGAGCTTCGATGGCGGGCTTTCGCTCGGGCATGAGGTCGGCGATTTCCTCGGCGGTCCCTCGGCCGTCCGGGTCGAACTCGAGCATGCCGTCGATGAAGGTCTGTCGGTCGTCCGCCGTCACGAGGGGCCCGGCTTCGTCGACCTCGATCACGACGACGGTATCACCCTGCGCGTCGAGGCGGGTGAGGCGGTAGTGCTCGTCGGTCACGAGCCAGAAACCGCCGTGAGGGTCGACGATCGGTCGGAATTCGGCACGGAAGGGGATCTGCCGAAACGAGAAGCCGGTCCCGCGGCGGGACACGTGGGTCATGAACTGGGCGTCTCCCAGGTAGACCGTATCCTGGTCTTCGCTCGCCGGCTCCACACTCACGTAGTAGCGGCGGACCGAACCTTCGGTGATCCCCGGTTCCGGAGGCGCCATGGGCGCCTCTCGGCCCAAGTCCGCCTTCCACACTCTCCCTTCCAGATCCACGGTCCCGTCCCATGTCCAGCCGTACGCTCGGACGTGCATGGGCAAGCGCTCGATCTCGGTGCCATCGGGCCGAAGTGCGATGAAGGACCACTGTCCGTGGTCCTGCACCCAGAGAACCGAGTCTCCACTCAGGACCATTCCGTTCGCGCCACTGATCTCCCCCGGGCCCTGTCCGCGCGTGGCGATCGTCTCGAGATACGCACCGTCCGCCCCGTACGTTCGGATCTCGGACGCCTGGTTGTCGAGCACGTAGACCGTGCCGTCCCCGCCGGCCTCGATCGCGCGGACGTCGCCGAAGATCTCCTCGGGGGCTCCGTCGATGGTGCCGATTCTGAGGTCCGGTGTGAGAGTGGGGCCGTCGCTCGACGGGAGAGCCGCGTACCGCACGTGCGTGGCGCCGTTCGGTAGGGTGCTCCGGGTGAAGGCGGCCTCGTCGTCCGACGCTGAATCGCTTCCGCATCCGAACAGAACCCCGACCAGGACCAGGCCCCCCATCGTCGATCGCATCCTCATCGCTCCCCCCCTTCGTTCGGCCGGCACGGCGCGTGAACGGCACAGCATAGCCGCCGACCGCCGGGCGCGCCTCCCCCCCCGACGAGAGGTCGCTTGCACTACGATGCCTCGGAGTCCATAGTATATCGGAATCAAGAGTGCGCCTGAACTGGGCGCTCTGTCGCGGATGGGAGGATGTCGGGTGATCGGTCGGAAAGGGCAGCGGCGCGTCGAGGAGTGGGTCGACACCGTACTCGCGGAGTCGGATCTGGACGCCGAGGCGGCAGGCGAAGCCCGCGACGACTTCGTCGGACACATCCTCGACGCGGCCGAAGCGCGGGTGGCCGCTGGTGAGTCCTCGGACGAGGCCGTGCGTGCAGCCATCGACGAC
>JAUIKL010000247.1 GCA_030430625.1 Gemmatimonadota bacterium | reverse complement strand
GGTTGATCCGAAAACCTTCGTAGTCGAAGTGGAGGACGCTGGCGGTGATGGAGATGCCGCGCTCCTGCTCCATGTCGAGCCAATCCGAGGTGGCGTGCCTCTCGTTGCGGCGCCCCTTCACGGACCCGGCCGACCGGATGGCCCCTCCGTACAGAAGGAGCTTCTCCGTGAGGGTCGTCTTGCCGGCATCAGGATGACTGATGATGGCGAAGGTGCGACGGCGCCCGATTTCTTCCGCTAGAGAGGTCGTCATGGAGGCCGGAAGAAAGCCAAGGCGTGCCGGGTGCGCCACCCCGCACGGGCGTCGTATTCTCTCCGCGCCGGAACGGCCACCCGCGGTGCGCCGTCATTCGATCGATTGCAGGCCGGATGGAAGAGCTACTTCGAAACGATTGGGTTCAGCGGGCCGCCTTTACCCTGGGTGGCCTCCTTCTCGGATTCATTCTCGAGCGGGTCGTCTATCGGCGGCTCCACCTCCTGGCCGAGCGGAGCCGATTCAAGTGGGACGACCTGGCTGTTGCCGCCATCAAGGGGCTGCCGACGATCTGGTGCGTGAGTGGTGGGGTCTACCTCGCGGGTCGGGTCGGCGAGCTTCCGGCGGTCGTGGAAACCGTGGTGTCGAACGGCGTCATGGTCGTTCTGATCGGGTCCGTCGCTGTCGCGGGGATGCGCCTGGCGGGGGGCGGTGTCGAGATGCTGTCCCAGCGGTCCGACGGCCCCATCCGATCTCCGACACTCGTCGTCAATCTGGCGCGCGGGGCCGTGGCGATTCTGGGGCTGTTCATCATCCTGCAGAATCTCGGGATCGACATCACTCCGCTGATCACCGCCCTCGGGATCGGTGGTCTTGCGGTGGCGCTGGCCCTCCAGGACACGCTCGGGAACCTCTTCGCCGGTGTGCACATCATCCTCTCGAGGCAGGTCCGTCCGCGCGACTACGTGCTGCTCTCGTCGGGGGAAGAGGGGTGGGTCACCGACGTGAAGGGTCGGAACACGACGATTCAGACCTTCCCGGACGGAAATCTGGTCGCCGTCCCGAACTCGGTGCTCGCGTCGTCGATCGTCAAGAACTTCACCTTTCCCAGGACCGCGCTCTGGGTCAGCGTCGACGTCGGTGTCAGCTACGACAGTGACCTCGAGGAGGTCGAGCGTGTCACACTGGAGGTGGCGCGGCAGGTTCTCGAGGAGACCGAGGGGGGATTGTCGAGCGAAGACCCCCTCATGTTCTACAACAGCTTCGCAGACTCCAGCATCAACTTCGAAGTCCGGATGATGGTGAAGGAAGTCCGAGCCCTGGGGCCGGTCCGCCACACCTTCATCAAGCGGCTACACCGCCGCTACAACGAAGAGGGCATCGAGATTCCCTTCCCGATCCGCACGGTCGTCATGCGGTCACAGAGTGACCAGGGAGGGGGCGGGCCCGGGTGAGCCGTGGGCCCGGGTGGGCCGTGGATCCTGAACCAAGCCTGGGTCCCGAACGAAGAAGGACCCCCGACCGCTCGGCGGAAGGGGGTCCTTCTTCTGACTACGACCGAGACTCCGATCAGCCGACCGGGGCCACGGGGATCGAGATACGGGTGTTCTCCCACTCGAGCACCAGTGCGTTGGCGCCGGCGTCGAAGCTGTACTGAAGCGTCTCCACGTACTCGTCGGTCGCCTCGGGCTGCGCCGTGAACGATCCGACCTCGGTGGCGCGGACGCTCTCGTCGATCGGAATGCCCCAGCGCTCCCAGTTCGAGTTGATGAAGAAGGCCCACTCGTCCGCGTTCGGGATCGCGTAGATCGAGTAGCTACCGGGCTCGACCGTCACGCCACCGATGTTTGCGGGGCCGGCCAGGTGCAGCGTAGTGGGTTCGTTGGCCCCGATGCGCTCGGGCTGACCGTAGACGAGCAGGCCACCCATGATCTCACGTCCGCGCGCGGACGGGGCACCGTAGCAGAGGAGACCGTCGTGGTCGCCGTACGAGAACTCGGTCGACTGCAGCGGGCTCGGGCGCTCCTGGGCCTCGGCCATGGTGCCGCGGGCGAGGTAACACTCGAGCGGATCGGCGGACGCGACGTCCATCTCGCTCGGTGCGGCCTCGTCCATCGCGGTGTCTTCGGCCCCGGCGCAGGCGCCGACCAGAAGAGCTCCGATCAGTAGAGAGGGAAAGGTCGTGAAGCGTCGCATTGTGACTCCTGAAAGCTACGATCGACAGGGAAGGAGCCTTGAAGCTACGGAGGCGGACGGGCCCGGCAAGCGCTTCCGGCCAGTCGGTGAAAAGCTCCACCGTGCGGGCCGATGTGCTCCGGAACGAAGTTTCTTGCTCCGTTCAGACCGCAAACATATCTGTGTGGTACCCCTCGGCCGCACTCCCATGGAGGTTTCAGCGTGCCCAACGAGCCACGGCTCGCCGTCGAATCGATCGCCGGTCAGCGTCCGTACCAGGAGGACTCGGTCCTCGCGCAGAACCTGACCGACGGTCGTCTCCTGGTGGCGGTGGCCGACGGGATGGGGGGACATGCCGCGGGAGAGGTGGCGAGCGCGCTCGCCCTCGAGACGCTCGTTTTGGCTCTCGAGAGCGGGAAGGATCTGGGCACGGCCTTCGCACTGGCGAACTCCGAGGTGCACGAGAGAGCTCGTGAACCCGGAAAGCAGGGCATGGGGACCACGCTCGTGGCGGCGCTGGTCGAAGACGGTGAGTACACCGTGGCCAACGTCGGAGACAGCCGTGGATATCTGCTCACGAACGGCGGCATCCGTCAGCTGACCGAAGACCACTCCTTCGTGGCCGAGGCGGTGAAGCGGGGTCAGAGCCTCGAGCAAGCGATGGCGACTCCGTGGCGGGATGCGCTCACGAGGTCGATCGGAACGGAAGAAGAGGTCGACATCGACGTCTTCGGTCCGTTTCCCGTGTCCGACGATTCGGCGCTGCTCATCTGTTCGGATGGGCTCTACAAGACCCTTCAGGACGACGACCTACGATCGATCTTCATGGGATCGAGTGGGCCGAAGGGTGCCGCCCAGACGCTCGTGAGCGAGGCCTTCGATCGCGGCTCCGACGACAACATCTCGGTCGTGATCGCGGAGTACGGCGAGGTCGAGCGAGGAGATCTGGGTACCGTCCCGCTCGAGTACGAACCCCCGGCGGACATGCCCGCCTTCGACGGCGGTGCGACCAGTCAGGATGCCACGGCCGATGGCTGGCCCGTTTCGGAGTCGGCGGGTGGCGCTGACGATACGCTCGCCCCGGCGACCCCGGGGGCGTCGCCGCATGCCGACACCGTACCCTCCCCGGCGGTTCGCCGAGACGACGGGCCGTCCGCGGCGTCCATCGGTGCGCTGGTCACCGCGATCGCGGTGATTGCGGCGCTCGTGGCCCTCTTCGTGGTGCTCTGAGGAGCTCCCTCAGGCCACGTCGTCCATGAAGGTGATCGTCAGGCCGCTGGCCTCGATCACGTCTCCGTTTCGCAGGCGGGCTCGCTTCGTGCCCTGCCCGCGAACCGTCATCGAACCGAACATCGCCAGGTAGCGGACCTCACATCCCCCGTCGAGGGTCATGAGGAGCACGTGGTGCTTGGGGCCCTTCGGGACTCGCAGGTCGCACAACTCGTCGGTGCCGATCAGGACCGCGGGCTGATCCGACAGATAGTGGGTACCGCGCTGGCCACCGGACTCCCAGATGAAGTGGGCGCGCTTCTTCCGGTCGGCCTCCTTCAGAAGCTCCTTCACCTCGTGCGGGTTGATGTGCATCGTGCCCTCCGCCACGGGCATCCCGGGCGGTGGCGCCGGCTTGTCCGCCATCGGGGAGGGGGCGGCCACAGGCACTTCACCCTCGCCGAGCGCCTTTCCGAAGACGATCGAGAACTTCCCGAAGCCGATCTCGTCACCCAGACCGATCGACTGCGCACCTTCGATGCGGTGCCCGCGGAGGAAGGTGCCGTTCGAGGAACCCAGATCTTCGACTACCCAGCCGCTGTCGCCCAGGCGAATCTCGGCGTGTCGCCGCGAAACGGACGGGTTGTCGATGATGACGTCCGCGCCTTCGTCGCGACCGACGATGATCGAGGGCTGCTTGAAGTCGTACGCCTGCA
>JAUIKL010000246.1 GCA_030430625.1 Gemmatimonadota bacterium | reverse complement strand
GATCCTCCCCTTCATCCTGAGGATCGTGTACCTGGCCAGGAAGGAGCGCTTCGAGGAGCACCGCAAGCTCGCGCGCTACGTCTTTCCGGTGTGGGCCTACGTCTCGGTGACGGGCCTCCTCGTGTACATCCTCCTGTACCAGGTCTACGGGTACGTGTGACCGAACGCCTCCGCGGCTACGCCGAGGTCGTGTCCGCCGCGACGCTCTGGGGGTCGTCGGGGATCTTCGCCGTTCACCTCTTTCGGCTCGGCCTACCGCCTGAGAGTGTGGCGCTCCTCCGCCCGTTGGTCGGCACCGTCGTCCTCCTGATGGTGGTCGGACTCACGGCGAGAGGGGCGTTGGGAGTCGGGAGGCGAGGACTCCTGACCCTGGCGGGTGGCGGAGGCCTGGCGATCGGCGTCTTTCAGATGGCCTACCAGCTGTCGACGGACGCGGTGGGTGTCCCCTCCACGGTGGCCATGCTCTACCTGGCTCCGGCGATCGTGGCGGTGGCCTCGGGCCCCCTGCTCGGCGAGTGGCCCGACCGAACCCGGTGGGTCCTTCTCGCGGTGACCCTGTCCGGCGTCTGGCTCACTGTCTTCGGGGCCGACGAGGTCCCGGCGACGTTCGGGTCCAGCGGCCTTCTGTGGGGCACCCTGGCCGGTGTCTCGTACGGTGCGTACACCCTCTTCGGACGGTTTGCCGCACCCCGCTACGGCTCGATCCCCACGGTCGTGTACTCGTCGCTGGGCTCGTGCCTCTTCCTCGGTGCCGTCGTGCCGCTGACGTCGGGTGGGCTCGTCCTGCCATCATCGGGCGCCGCCTGGACACTCCTGATCGCCTTCGGCGTCCTCACGATCGCGGTCGCGCACTTCCTCTTCTTCGACGCGCTGGCCCACATCGACGCCAGCCGCGCGTCGATCGCGACCGCCATCGAACCCGTCGTGGCGGCGGCGTTGGCCACCTGGCTCCTCTCGCAGGGCCTGCGACCCATCGGGTGGGTCGGAATCGCCCTTGTCGTGGCGGGAGTGGCCGGCGTCGGCTGGACGACGAGGGTCAGCGCCCCGGAAAGCTGAGTTCGACCTCCGCGCCGCCGTCGGGCACGTTCCGGAGTTCGATCGTGCCCCCCATGCCTTCGATCACCTTGCGCGCGTGTGGTAGCCCGAGCCCGAGCCCGTCCGCCGACGTCGAATAGAAGGGATCGAAGGCCCGTCGGAACGCCTCCTCCGAGAAGCCCTGCCCTCGGTCCCGGATGCGGATGACCGACGAGCCGTTCTCGGTGAGGATGGTAAGGTCGATGGTTGCGCCCTGACCGAAGCGCCCGGCGTTGTGGAGAAGGAGGTAGAGTGCGTCCATCAGGGCCGGCGGGTTCACATCGGCGTGCACGGTTGCGGCGCCCAGGCTGATGCGAACCGCGATCTCCTGGTCGGCGGCGAACTCCCTCGCGACGCCTTGAGCCAACTTCACGAGGTCGGTGCCCTCGCGGTGCTCCTGGATGTCCTCGATGAAGTAGTCCAGGTCCTGCAAAGCTCCGAGCGCTCTGCCGATCCGTTCGCGCAACTCATCGGCATCGGCATCGGCTTCGACCCCTTCGAGCGGGCTTCGAACCGTGTTGGTCAGGTAGGCGCTGACTCGACTGATCGCCTCACGCATGGCCGCTTCCCGTTCGACGCCCCGGACGGAGTCGGCGATCTCGGCGCGGCCCTCCTTCAGCCCGGCCTCGTGCCCCCGCCGCTGGCCCTCTTCGAGGCCGGTTTTGCGACCCTCCTCCAGGCCGGCCTTCCGGCCCTCCTCAAGACCCTGGCGTCGCCCTTCCTCGAGCCCCTCCGCACGACCCTTGTCGAAGCCGCTTCGACGACCCTCACTGCGACCGGCCTCGAGTCCCTCTGCCTTTCCGGCTTCGAATCCCTCCTCGTTGCCGGCGAGCCGACCTTCCTCACGGCCCTCGCTCAAGCCGGCCCGACGTCCCTCGTCGCGCCCCTCCGCCAACCCGAGTGTTCGGCCGGAGGTGACACCCTGCCCACGACCCACGAGGAAGCCGACGACGGCTGCGACGACGGCCGATACCGCCGCGATCAGTAGGGATTCCATGGATCGAGACCTCGCTGGTCGTGATTCGGGGGGACGAATCATTGCGCGTCGCGATGGAGGCGGCAACCGACACGATCATCCACCGGTTGCGCGGGGATCACCGGGACGGGTAAGCTCGCCGCCCGTGACGAAGATCGACGAAGTCCACCGGCTGATCGCCTCCTCCTCCGACCCCGACAACCCGTCGGCCGAGGCGGTGGTCGACATGCTGCGCGCCGCACAGCGCGTGGCCGTGGTCGGGCTGTCCAGGGACGCCCTGAAGCCGGCGCGGCGCGTCCCTTCGTACCTGGCGGCCAAGGGGTACGACGTCATTCCGGTGAACCCCCACGCGGAGCGTATTCTGGGACGGAGGGCCTACCCGGCGCTGGAGGACGTGCCCCGCCCGGTCGACCTGGTCCTCGTCTTTCGGCCGTCGAGCGAAGCCGGTCCCTTCGTGGACGCGGCGGTCGCCCATCCGGACGAGCCGGCGATCTGGCTACAGACGGGTATTCGATCCGGTGCAGCCGTCGACCGGGCGCGGGAGGCAGGGCGCTTCACCGTTCAGGACCTGTGCATCTTCCGGGTGCATCGGGTCCTGGAGGACTAGGAAGCGCCGGTTCGGAAGCGGCGCGGGAGCGCCGGTCCCAGTGGCGGTCAGGAGACCGCCCCGTCCACCACGGCTGAAGAGGCATCCGGCAGCTCGTCGTCTTCCGGCGCTTCCTGCAGGTCGAGCTCCGCTGGCGCGTCGGTCAACTCGCCCTCCCACTGGCAGAGGCTATCGCCTCGAGCCTCACACAGCGTGTGCTCCACCGTGGCCGGTGCACCCATCGTCCGGCTCATCACCTCTTCGGTAAAGCCGGACACGAGCTGACAGGCATCGCCTCCCGGATCCGCTTCGACGAAGAGGAGCGACTGTCCCGCGAGGACGAACGGACCTCGACCGAACGCACCCATCGCACGGCCGAACAGCTTCTTGAGCGTACGCCGGGCTCGCCGGCGCGCCATTCGATACTGGATGGACGCGGGAAGGAAGCGCACGAGACGACTGTGGCCGGCCTCTTCGGCCAGGAGACGGCCGACACGCTCGAAGACCTGGGCCCCGTCGGGTCTTCGGATCACGAAGCGAAAGAGGCCTCGAACATCCTCGTCCGTGATGCGGACCCCTTTGCGCACGTCTTCACGATGCGTACGGATCTGACGTTCGACGACGTCCGAAAGCCCGAAGCGCCGCGGGATCGTTCGCGTCGGATCCTCGTCCCGGAGCAACTCGACCGGAAGGTCCATGTCCCGCATGACCTCCAGGAGCCGGAGTGCCACCACGGCCTGGATGCGGCGCGGGGCGGGATTCGAGTCGGTTGGGCTGGAGCTCACGGCTTCCTGGCTGGGAGATCGTCTCCCGGAAATCTCAAGGGAGGTCCGCGCCGCGGCAACGCATGGTCCCGGGGAGATTTCGCGAACGTACCAAATTGAGAGTGACAACGGTGTCGGAGGGGGCCTATATACTCGTGTCGACTTCGGTCGACGTGGGGGAGTGCAAGGGATTCGCGATGGCCCACCCTGGGGGGGCTGGTTCTTCGTGCCATCGAGACCTTTGCCTCCCCCGTTTTTTGTGCCCGTCGATTTCCTCCGGGACTGTGCGGACGACGGCGGTCGAAACGAGACCCTCCCGAGCCGTGCTGAGCTTCCCTAGCTTCCGGACATGAAACGATACCCGGCCTTCGATCCGCCCGAATACGTCCACTGGGAGCCCGATCCCGACCTCGTCGACGCCTTCGAACAGACGATCGCGGCCGACCCGGCCCGTGATGCCGTCGTCTCCCAACTCGATCGAGACGATCTACTCGGGATCTACCGGGATCTCCTCCGCACCCGTCTCCACGACATCGGTCTGAAGCGGTGGGTGCGGACAGGTGTCATCTCCAAGGCGTGGCTGGGGACAGGCGAAGAAGCCGTCACGGTCGGCAACGTGCGGGCGCTGGAGCCCTCGCGTGACGTGGTGTCCCCGATGATCCGGAACGCGGGCGCCCTCCACATGATGG
>JAUIKL010000245.1 GCA_030430625.1 Gemmatimonadota bacterium | reverse complement strand
GCCCCCGTCCACGCCCAGCGGCCCTCGGACCTCGCGAGTCCGTGCATCGCCACCAACGGGGCCGACGCCGGGTGCGGTGCGGCAGCCGTGGCCGCGGACGCGCTCCTCGGGACGCTGGCCGTCGCTGCGATATCCGGGAACCCTGTCCCCGGGACGGCCACCACCCTGGGCCAGCGTGTGGGCGGTGGGGTCAAGCTCGCGTTCTCCCTCCGGGCGCAGCGGGTCGGCTCGTCGATGCCGGATCTCGATGACGCCTCGTTCGCCGCAGCGGAGTACGGTGCCACCGCAGTGACGGGAGGGGTCGCGGTCGGGCTGTACGAAGGCTCCCGGATCATGTCGACGGTCGGCGGCTTCTTGAGCGTCGATGCATTCGCCCACCTCTCCATGGTGTTTCTACCCGATACCCCGGCCTTCGAAACCGACCCTTCGGCCCTGTCCGTCGGCGTACGACTGGGTGTGCTACGCGAGGGCTTCACCGTACCGGGGATTGCTCTCTCCGTGTCACGAACCTGGATCGGGGCCTCCTCCGTGAGCGGGAGTGCCGCTTCCGCGACGGTCGATCCGGTGGTGACGGCGGTCCGTGCGACCCTCGGGAAGGATGTCGGTGGCTTCGAGTTCCTGGGTGGTTGGGGGTGGGACGATCGCTCGGGACAGGTCGAGGTCTCGACCTTGGGAGCTTCGGCTACCGGGACACTCGACCACGGCGGGCAGCAGTGGTTCGGCGGCGTGTCCCGAACCTTCGGGATCGTGCTGAATCTCGGCGGTGAGGTCGGACGAGCGAACGGAGGTGACGCGGTCACGACGCTACCAACCACCTTCTCTCCCGGCGCTCGGTGGTACGCGGCTCTGTTCGGGCGCCTCTCGCTCTGACGACGCTGTGGGAGGGTCGGTGCTGACCCCGCCCGAGGTCGCGTACCTCGAGCGCGCGGCGCGCATCGCCGCGGCGGGATGGGGCCGGGTCGATCCCAATCCGACCGTCGGTTGCGTCCTGGTCCGCGACGGCGTGGTAGTGGGGGAGGGGGCCCACCTGGAGTACGGCGGCCCCCACGCGGAGATCGAGGCCCTCCGTTCGATCGACGACGCCGGCGGGACCGAAGCCTACGTCTCCCTGGAGCCGTGCGACCACCACGGGAAGACGGGCCCCTGTTCGGAGGCGCTGATCGAGGCCGGGGTGGCTCGCGTCGTCTACGGGGCTCCTGACCCCGGTGAGGCGTCGGGTGGGGGCGCTGAGCGGCTGCGCGCCGCCGGCGTGGAGGTCGTCGGACCTGTTTGGGACCAGGCGCGGGCCCGGGCCGAGAACCCGGTGTTTCACCACCACGTTCGCGGTTCCACCCGCCCGTTCGTGGCCATCAAACTGGCGGTCAGCCGAGACGGCGCGGTATCGGCGGGGAACGAGGTCCGAACACGGATCACCGGGCCCGCAGCCGAGCGGGACGTGCACCGCCTCCGCAGCGGTTTCGACGCCGTGATGGTGGGGAGCGGGACGCTGGCCACCGACGACCCCCTGCTGACGGTTCGCCATGCCGCCCCCGGGCGCAGGACGCTGCACAGACTCCTCGTCGTTTCGGACGCCCGCCTCTCCGCGGAGGCCCGGATCCTCGACGACGCGGAGGCGTCTCCCGTACATCTGTTCCACGGTGCCGACGCGCGGCCCGAGGACGTGCGGGCGGCCGCGGAGTTGGGCGTCTCCACCCATGCGGTCGGGACGGTGGCGGGACGTGTCGATCTCGGAGCGTTGCTCGAACGCTGCCACCAGATGGGGGTGCGGTCCGTCCTGTCCGAGGCCGGTCCGACCCTCACGGCATCCCTGTTGGCGGGCGGCTGGGTCGATCGGGTGATCCTCTACGAGTCGCCCAGGAACCTCCCCGGCGGCCTCGCGGCTTTCGGACCCGCTGAGCGTCGCGCGCTGGAAGCGTTCTCACAGACCCTCCCTGCTGCGACGTTAGGGGACGACAAGCGGATCATTCTCGACCGTCGTGAGGCCTCCTGATGTTCAGTGGTATCGTCGAAGCGATGGGTTCGATCGCCGCCGTGGAGCGAAGGGCGTCGACCCACCGCGTCCGCATCCGGGCGCCCTTCGCGGCCGCCCTCTCTTTGGGAGATTCGGTAGCTGTAGACGGCGCGTGTCTGACGGCCACCGAGATCGCTGACGACCACTTCTCCGTGGATGTGATCGGGACGACGCTGGAGAAGACGGTGGCTGGCCGGTACGGGCCCGATTCGGCCGTGAACCTGGAAAGGGCGGTTGCCCTCGGAACACGGCTCGACGGCCACCTCGTTCAGGGCCACGTCGACGGGGTCGGTCGACTCGAGCGCCGTGTTCAGGAGGGAGACTTCTGGTTGTTGGACTTCTCGGTACCTTCGATCATCATGGATACGACGATCGAGCACGGCTCCATCACGCTGAACGGCGTGTCCCTCACCGTGGCCGAACTCCTTCCTGGAGACGGAGTCCGGATCGGCATCATTCCACACACCTTCGCGCACACGAACCTCGGCCTGCTCGAGGTCGGGGATCCGGTGAACGTCGAAGGTGATGTGATCGGCAAGTACGTAGCGAGAACCCTCGCCCGCCGAACGGCGGAGAGTGATTGATATGAAATTCGACCGGGTCGAAGACGCGATCGAGGACATCCGCCAGGGGCGGATGGTGATCGTGGCCGACGACGAAGACCGTGAGAACGAAGGCGATCTGGTGATGGCCGCCTCGGCCATGAAGCCGGAAGACGTCAACTTCATGCTCGAACACGGGCGCGGGTTGATCTGCGTCCCGATGACGGCCGAGCGGGCCGACGAGCTCGATTTGCCGCTGATGACGGACACGAACACGGACCCGCACGGGACCGCGTTCACGGTGTCCGTGGACGGGCACACCCGCTTCGGTGTCACCACGGGCATCAGCGCGCAGGATCGGGCCACGACGATCCGCCTCCTGGCCGCCGAGGAGACCCAGGGCGGTGACCTCCGCCGGCCGGGACACATCTTCCCCCTCCGCGCCAAGGCGGGCGGGGTGCTGCGCCGGGTCGGACAGACCGAGGCCGCCGTCGATCTGGCCCGCCTGGCCGGCCTTCCTCCCGTCGGCGTGATCTGTGAGATCCTGGCCAAGGACGACGGATCGATGGCTCGACGGCCCGAGCTCGAAGTCTTCGCGAAAGAGCACGGACTCCGCTTCATCACGGTGGCCCAACTCGTGGCGTACCGTTTGAAGAACACCCGACTGGTGGAGCGGATCGCGACGGCGAAGATGCCGACGCAGTACGGCGACTTCACGATCATCGGGTACCGGAGCATGCTCGACGGCCGTGAACACGTGGCCCTCGTGAAAGGTGACCCCGCCGAGAAGGGGAACGTCCTCGTTCGCATGCACTCCGAGTGCCTCACGGGGGACGTCTTCGGGTCGGTGCGGTGTGACTGCGGAGAGCAGCTCGACGCCGCGATGAAGCGGATCTCGGACGAGGGGTGTGGAGCGGTCGTCTACCTCCGACAGGAGGGGCGGGGCATCGGCCTGGGCAACAAGCTCAAGGCGTACCACCTGCAGGACGGCGGGATGGACACCGTGGAGGCCAACGAGGAGTTGGGTTTCGCACCGGACCTCCGAGACTACGGCATCGGTGCGCAGATCCTCCTCGACCTCGGGCTCCACTCGATCCGGATCCTCACGAACAACCCGAAGAAGATCGTCGGGCTCGACGGGTATGACATCGAGGTGACCGGCCAGGAGCCGTTGAAGGTCGAACCCTCCGTCCACAACGAGCGGTACCTCGAGACCAAGCGGTCGAAGCTGGGGCACATCCTGTGAGCACGGCGGGCTCACCGGTCGACCAACGGCGCGGCGCCGTCGACGCCCGCGGGAGGCGGATCGCCGTCCTCGTGGCTCGCTTCAACGCGCACATCACCGACCGGCTCCTCGACGGGGCCGTCGAGGCGCTGACCGAGCACGGCGTCGAGGCTGCGGCCGTCGAAGTCGTTCAGGTCCCGGGTGCGTGGGAGCTGCCCCAGGCCGCTCAGAGAGCCGTCGAGGCAGGCCGTTTCGACGCCGTCGTGACCCTCGGGTGTGTGATCCGGGGTGAGACGCCCCACTTCGACTTCGTCTGTCAGGAGGCGTCGCTGGGTTTGGGTGCGGTCGCGCG
>JAUIKL010000029.1 GCA_030430625.1 Gemmatimonadota bacterium | reverse complement strand
ACGAGGCGGACCAGGTGAGATCGATCTGTGAGGTGGACGCCGCGGTCCCCGCGAGTCCGGTCGGCACGGAGGGGGCCTCGGTGTCCGGGGCCGCCAGGGTGGAGGCGGACTCGTTGGCGGAAGGCGCACTCTCGTTCCCGGCGGCGTCGAATGCGCTGACGGTGTAGTCGTACGAGGTGCTGGGAGTGAGACCGGTATCGGAGAACGACTCGGACGTCGTGACACCGACCTCGACGCCGTCGCGCCGGACGCGGTAGCCGGTGACGCCGACGTTATCGGACGAGGCGGACCAGGTGAGATCGATCTGTGAGGTGGACGCCGCGGTCCCCGCGAGTCCGGTCGGCACGGAGGGGGCCTCGGTGTCCGGGGCCGCCAGGGTGGAGGCGGACTCGTTGGCGGAAGGCGCGCTCTCGTTCCCCGCGGCGTCGAATGCGCTGACGGTGTAGTCGTACGAGGTGCTGGGAGTGAGACCGGTATCGGAGAACGACTCGGATGTCGTGACACCGACCTCGACGCCGTCGCGCCGGACGCGGTAGCCGGTGACGCCGACGTTATCGGACGAGGCGGACCAGGTCAGGTCGATCCGGTCCGCGGACGCCGAGGCGACAGCGACGTTGGTCGGGGTCGTCGGGGCCTCTCGATCGAACGGGATACTCGTTGTTTCCGTGGCGCAGGCGGCGAACCCCAAGGCGACGAGTGCAAACGCGGTCAGGCCGCGCCACCCTCGGGGAATCCGTGTCATCATCCGGTGCGCTCCGCTACGGCCGCGTGTTCGGGTGACGCGAGGCCGAGACCCATGGTCGACCGCCCGTACAGGCCGGCATAGCGACCGCCCACCTCGAGGAGTTCGTCGTGCCGGCCCCGCTCGACGATCCGGCCTTCCTCCAGGACGAGAATCAGGTCGCTGCCCACGATCGTCGAAAGCCGATGGGCAATAGCGATCGACGTCCGGCCGCGCAGCAGCCGTTCCAGGGCTTCCTGGATCAACGCCTCCGACTCCGAGTCGACCGCACTCGTGGCCTCGTCGAGGATGAGAATCGCGGGGTCGCGAAGGACCTCTCGTGCGATGGCCAGGCGCTGACGCTGACCGCCCGAGAGGCGCACGCCCCTTTCTCCGATCTGCGTTTCGAGCCCGTTCGGAAGCTCCTCTACGAACTGCATCGCGTTCGCGGCCTCGACTGCGGCCCAGATCTCTTCACGGGATGCGTCGGGGCGACCGACCGCGATGTTCTCTGCGACCGATCGGTCAAAGAGGAAGACGTCTTGTGGGACAAAGCCGACCTGATGGCGGTACCGCTGCAAATCCAACTCGCGTACATCCATACCGTCGACGGTGAGGCGTCCGGCTACCGGATCGAAGAAGCGTGGCACGAGCGACGCCAAGGTCGATTTGCCGGCGCCCGACGAACCGACCAGGGCAACACGCGAGCAGGCGGGGATCACGAGCTCGATTTCATGGAGCACGAGTCGGTCCGGCTCGTAGGCGAAAGAGACGCGTTCGAATCGGAGCTCACCCTCGATCTCGAGCCTCGCGCCCCCGTTCGGCGGGGCCGCCACGTCCGGCTTCGCGTCGAGCACCTCGAAGACCCTCTTGAGGGAAGCGAGCGAGCTCTGGAGCTGCGTGTTGAAGCCCGCGAGCCCCGCCACGGCGACGAGAAGTCGGCCGAGATACAAGAAGAAGGCGAACAGGCCGCCCATCGTGAGGCTGCTGGACACCACGAGCCACACGCCCGCGACGACAATAAGAGCAGGGCCCGCCGTCGAAATGGTGTTGTACAAGTGCATGAAGTACAGCGAGAAAAGGTCTCGCCTCACGTTCGCGCGGACGCTGGTGTGGAGGGCCCGTGCGAAGCGAAGGGCTTCTCGCGTCTCGCTGGCGGTGGCCTGAATCAGCGAATGGCCCGACAAGCCCTGGTGCAGGGCCCCGCTGAGTTCCGTTTCGCGCTCGAGCGCCTCACGCGCGAGGCTGCGGAGACGACCCGACGTCATGTGGGTGACGAAGTACATCAACATCACGAGCGCCACGCTCGCCGCCGCCATCCGCCACTCGATGTAGAAAAGCATGCCGAGGAATGCCACGGCCCTAATCAGCATGATGAAGATTCTCGTGGCCCCGTCAGCCATGACGGCGTTCAGGTTGCGAACATCATCGATCTGACGAGACATCATGTATCCCGTCTCGTGACGCGCGTGGTACGCACTCGAGAGCGAGAGCATCTTCCTGAAAAGACCGAGACGCAGGTCCCGCAGGACCTTGGAGCGGAACCGAATGAGCAGGGCTCCGGCCACGATCCCGACCGCCGCGGAGGTCAACGCGAGCATCACGAGGAGGGCGGCCCACGGGATCAGCTCCGTGAGCGAGCCCTCCGACGCCATGGCGTCGTCCACAACGCGTCGCACGACGAGTGGGATGAACACCGCGAGCGGGGTCGCGAAGAGCTGGAGGGCCAGGACATAACAGAGATACCGCATCTGAGGCCGCATCCACGGCCAGAACCGTCGAACGAGAAGCACCGACTCGTTCGAGTGCCAGGGATTACCCCTCAAAACCGTTGCCCCGTCCGCTCATCCATGTGCATGCTCCTACCATAACACCCGCTTGCGGCCTTCGCCGCCGACTTTCTCGGCAGGAGCCCCCACGACTCGTGCGTCGTCCCAACTTGTTTCTGATCGGTGCCATGAAGTCGGGAACGACGTCGTTGGACCGCTATCTCGGGTCGCATCCGTCGATCTTCATGGCTCCCTCCAAGGAGCCGACGCACTTCGTCAGCGGGGATGAGCTGCGCAGAGTCAGTGAGCAGATCTGGCGCATGGGGTACTGGCGCGACCGAGCGCGATACCTGGCCGAGTTCGATGGTGCGGAAGGTGCCACGGTGCTCGGAGAGTCCAGCACGAACTACTCGAAGCTCCCTGCGATTTCAGGCGTAGCGGAGCGGATCGCCGACTTCAATCCAGATGCTCGGATCGTCTATATCATGCGTGATCCGATCGAACGGACGCTTAGTCACTATTGGCACAACGCCAAACACCACGCGGAGCGGCGGGCTCCACTGGACGCGATCCGCACCGACGACGTCTATCGGGACGTGAGTGATTACGCCCGACAGTTGGAGCCCTACCTCGCTCGGTTCGGGCCCGAGCGTCTGTACACCCTCACATTGGAGGGGCTGAGGCAAGCGCCGCGCTCGGAGCTGCGTACCCTGTACGAGTGGTTGGGCGTGGACCCCGATCACCTTCCGACCGACCTGTCTCTTCGCAACGTGACCGGACATGAAGTCGCGGTGGCGCACCGCATGCCGGTCCTCCGCAAGCTTCGCAGCTGGCGTCATTGGAATCGGATCCGACCGTTGATCCCGGACGGACTCGTCGACGTCGGGCGCAACCTCGCGGAGAAGAAGACAGACCGGCGGACGGTCGACGTGACGGAGGTCATCGCGTACTTGCAGCCAATCCAGCGCGAGCAGGCCGAGACGCTGTCCTCGCAGCTGGGGCGGTCGTTCCCGGAGTGGACGACGCTATTTGGCGACGTGGACGCGGCGTCGACGTCCTGACATCCGATGATCTCGCACGCGGACGAGAACCTGGACCGAGTCCCCGAGGTCGCCGTCTTCGCTACGGGGGACCCTACGGACGCCGAGGAGGTGCTCCACTCGCTCCGACTGAATGAGCTAGCGGACCGTGCAGACGTGACGGTCTTCGTCGACGGCCTCGTTGAGGGTGAAGAGCCGCCTTCGGTCGCGAGCAACGGAGATCCTTACGGCTTCGGGTCCCTGACCGTCCGATGGGCGACTCCTGGCGCGACGCGCTCCGAGGCCATCGTCGAGGGGCTCGACGAGGTCCTTCGACACGCGCCCTACGTGATCGCGCTCGAGGCCGAGATCGTGGTAGCGCCGGCATTCCTGACGTTCATGCGCGACGGCCTTCGGCGCTTCGCCGAAGACGATCGCGTCCTCGGCGTAAGTGGGTTCTCCTACCCGTACGGGGGTGATGCTCCGGGTAGCTACTTTCTTCGGGGTGGTCATTGTTGGGCCTGGGGCACGTGGCGCCGGGCTTGGGCCCTCTTCGAAAGGGACGGCGCCACGCTGCTGAAACGGATCCTCGACGAAGGCCTCGTCTACGACTTCGACTGGGGAGGGGCCGAGCCCCTCACGCGCTTCCTCCACAGTTCGGTCCACGGTTGGGCGGGCGTGGATCCATGGGTGCTCCAGTGGCTTGGATCCGCTACGGTCGAGGGGGGGCTCACGCTCTTTCCAGGTACGTCGCTCGCGCGGCACACCGAGCTCGACTCTTTGCTCCCGCCCCTCCTGCGGAACGGCCCCATGGGCGAAGGTCCGACCGGTGCTCTCCCCGGTGACGTCGCGCCCGACGAGGGCGCAGAACGACGGCTCCGAGAGATCTTCCTTCGGCATCGGGCCGCCTCCAGTGCCAAGGTGCGGGCGTACCGCTTGATTCGAGCCCTCTTGCCCGCCGCTTTGGAACGAACCCTGTACACGCGGTGGGTCCGGCGCTCGCTTGCGTAGCATGATGGCACCGCACCCCTCAGAGTGATCGCACGATGCCCCGGGGAACCATCGACCTACCCCTTTCGGAGTCGCGATGACCGACGTCGCCCCAGTTGCCCTTTTTGCCTTCAACCGACCCGCGCACACCGCGGAGACCCTGGCCGCGCTTGCCGCAAACGACCGTGCGGACGAGACGCGGGTCACGGTCTTCTGCGACGGTCCTAGATCGCACGACGACCGTCCGGGCGTGGAAGAGGTACGGCGCGTCGCCAGGAACGCGCGCGGGTTCGAGAGCGTCCGCGTGGTGGAGCGCCCAGAGAACCTCGGTCTAGCTCGCTCCGTGATCCGGGGTGTGAGCGAGACACTCGAAGAGAACGAGACCGTGATCGTCGTCGAGGACGACCTCATCACCTCTCCCTACTTCCTCCGATTCATGAATGACGGCCTCGGGGCGTACGCCGAGGAAGAGCGGGTCATCAGTGTGTGCGGCTACACCTACCCGACGGAGCAGGACAGAGCAGGGCCCGCGCTGGTCCCCGGGGCGCACTGTTGGGGCTGGGCGACATGGCGGCGCGGATGGTCGCTGTTCGAGCCCGATCCAATGAAGCTCTTACGGGGACTCGAGCAGTCGAACTTGATCTACGAGTTCGATATCGAGGGCTCCTTTCCGCACACCCTACTCCTCCGGGGCGCCGCGGCCGGCCGCGGCGACTCCTGGGCACTCCGATGGATGGGTGCGGCGATCCTCCACGGTCGTCTCACGCTGTATCCGGGACGTTCCATGGTTCACAACGCGGGCATGGACGACTCGGGCACGCATGGGAAGGCCACCGACCTGTACGACACGAGCGTCGCCGACAAGCCTCTGAACCTCGTCGAGACGCTCACGGAGCCGGATTCGCTCGCCCTGGCGCAGCGTGTCGATTTCCACGTCCGAATGGCTCGGGACCGGGAGCTGAAACGGAGGCTCTACTACGGCCTCGCCAAGCTCCTCCCCCGGGGTCTCGAGAAGCGGCTCTACACGTCTTTGGTCCGGCGTTCATTGCGCATTCTCGACCGGCGCTGATGGCCGTCGGCGCGACCCGAGCCGCCGGTTCGAGGGGGCCGAATTCGACCGAACAATGACTCTTGCTGACGTGCGGGGTCCTCTCGCAGCTTGAATGTAGAGCCGTGCCCCCCCGACTTCTGGTCTCGATGAGTCTCCGTCCACTGTTTCAGCCCCCTGTGGGCCCGTCCCGACGTCCGAGCCGGCCAGGGTGGAACACTGCCCCCGCTCCGCCGAGATCTTGGTGAACTGGTTTCTCACGCCGGCGCCTCGGGTATCTGCCACGAGGCGCGTGTACTGCGTTCCCTACGCGGGTGCGGGTGCCGCCGTCTATCGGGATTGGGGGCGGCTGCTTCCCGACTGGCTCGAGCTGTGTGCGCTTCAGCTCCCCGGGCGGGGTTGGCGACTGGCGGAGCGTCCGAGTACCGACCTCGAGGGGATGGCGACAGCCATGGCCGAAGCCATCGCCGATCACCAGGACCGCCCCTTCATCATCTTTGGCCATTCGATGGGGGCGTGGCTCGCTTTCCTCGCTACACGACAGCTGCAGGTGGCCGGGCACGCCCCCGAAGCCCTGGTGGTCAGCGGACGCCAGGCCCCGCGAATCGGGCCGATCCACCCGCCGATGAGTCACCTCGACGACGCGGACTTCGTAACCGAGGTCCAGAGTCGATATGGGGGGATTCCCCGGGAGATCCGCGAGGACGCCGAGATCCTCGCGCTGCTCCTGCCGGCCCTCCGCGCCGACGTCGAAGGACTGGAGCAGTACGAGCACCGGGACGGCCCTCCGATTCCGTGCCCCCTCGTGGCCGTCGGGGGCGACCGTGACCCCCTACTTCCTTTGGACTATCTGGACCCATGGGAAGAGGAGGCAGGGGCCGGCTTTCGGCGTGAAGCTCTTCCGGGCGACCATTTCTACTTCCGGGACGATCCGAGGCCCCTTCTCGAGCTGATCGTCGGGGAGTTCGGGGCAACCGCGAGTGTGGGCGCGGAGGGGGGGCGGCGATGACGGTAGTCTCACGGGTGCCGAGCCCGGTTGCCGTCGTCGGCATCGGATGCCGACTTCCGGGGGAGGCCAACTCTCCCCAGGCGTTCTGGCGCATCCTGGCGGACGGAGACGACGTGGTCGGGCCGATGCGTGGGGACAGGTTCGACGTCGATCGATTCCTGAACCCCGAATCCGAGACGAGGGCTCACATTGCGGCCGCCGAGGGCGGGTTCCTGTCGGACATCGACCACTTCGACGCGGCCTTCTTCGGGATCTCACCCCGGGAAGCCAAGAAGATCGATCCGCAGCACAGATTGCTCCTCCAGGTCGCCTGGGAAGCTATGGAGGACGGGGGGATCGTACCGTCTTCGCTCGCCGGGCCGCGCACCGGGGTCTTCGTCGGGGTGTGGTCCGGCGAATACGAGAACGTGATCTACCGCGATCCGGATGCACTCGACTTCCATTCGGTGACGGGAGGGGGTCGCTACTCGGCTTCGGGCCGGCTGTCCTGGGCGTTCGATCTTCGAGGTCCCTGCGTAACCGTAGACAGCGGGTGTTCCGCGTCGCTGGCTGCCGTCCATGCCGCGTGCAACGCGATCGCGGTGGGAGAGGTCGACGCTGCACTCGTCGGCGCGGCCAATCTCATCCTCCAGCCCCATATCAGCATCGCCTACTCCAGGTCGGGAATGCTGTCACCCGGAGGGCGGTGTCGGTTTGGTGACACGAACGCGTCAGGCTACGTACGCAGTGATGGAGTGGCCGGCGTCGTGCTCAAGGCGCTGGACAAGGCGATCGAAGACGGGGATAGGATCCGAGGTGTGATCCTGGGGACGATGGTGAACGCCGATGGCCGAGCGAGCGGGCACTTGGCGACGCCGAGCGCGGACGCTCAACGTGAGCTATTGGAAGCCGTGTACCGCCGATCCGGGGTCGATCCGGCTGTGGTCCCCTATGTGGAGGCACACGGTACCGGCACGAAGGCCGGGGATCCGGCGGAGCTTTCGGCATTGGGCGCGGTCCTGGGAAAGCGCCGGCCTCCCGGACAACCGCTCCTCGTCGGTTCGGTCAAGACGAACATCGGCCATACGGAAGCCACGGCGGGCCTGGCCGGGCTCATCAAGACCTTGCTCTCCCTCGAGCACGGATGGATTCCCGCGAGCCTCCATCTGGACGAACCCAACCCCGCCATTCCGTGGGGCGAACTGTCGATCACGGTGCCCTCCGAGGGGAGGGCCTGGCCAGCCGGGGAGCGTCGCATTGCCGGTGTGAGTTCGTTCGGGATCACGGGCACGAACGCGCATGCGATCGTCGCCGCCTTCGAGCCGAGCGAGATCGCCCCGCCGAGCGCCGCCGTGGACGGCCCGCGAGTCGTCGCCCTCTCGGCGGACTCGGTCGATGCACTTCGAAGGCGTGCCACGGACCTGCGCGAGTCCCTGCAGGAGGCTGCGCCTTCTTTGGAAGACCTGTCGTACACCACGACGTGCCGGAGGGAGCACCTGACGCACCGCTTTGCGGCGGTCGTAGACAGCATTGCCGAACTCGAGGACGTCCTGGCGGACGTGGCAACGGAAGAAGCGGGAGGGCGGTCGATCGAGGGCGTCGCGTCGAGTCATTCGACCCCTCGCGTAGCCTTCGTCTTCTCCGGCCAGGGGTCTCAATGGGTCGGCATGGGCCGCGAGTTGCGCTCGTCGTGCCCGCACTTCGACGCGGTCATCACAGAGGCGGACCGAACCCTCTCGTCCATGGTGGACTGGTCGCTGGACTCGGTCCTCGACGGGGACCACCCGATGGACTCCATCGACGTGATTCAGCCGGTCCTCGCCGTCGTGCAGATCGCGTTGGCTCGTCAACTGATGGCGTGGGGTGTTGCACCGAATGCGGTGCTCGGTCACAGCATGGGAGAGGTTCCGGCCGCGCACGTGGCGGGCGCACTCTCGTTGAAGGATGCGCTGACCGTCCTCGTCGTGCGAAGCCGCTTGCTCGCGGAGATCGCGGGGCAGGGGGCCATGGCCCTCGTGGACGAGGATGCCCCGCGGGTCGAGGCGCGGATCGAGCGCCTCGGAGGCGCCGTTTCGGTGGCGGCGCTCAACGGGCCGCGCTCCACGGTGGTGTCGGGGGATCCGCCGGCGGTCGGTCGACTCCTGGCAGAGCTCGAAGCGGAAGGGACGTTCTGCCGCAGGGTAAGGGTGGACGTCGCGTCCCACTCGGCGCAGACCGATCCACTCTTGCCGCGGCTCGCGGCCGAGCTGGCCGGGATCGAGCCCATGACCTCGACGACCCCCTTCCACTCCACCGTCCTGGGGGAGCTCGTGGAAGGGGACCGGCTGGGGCCCGGGTATTGGACATCGAACCTGCGGAATCCGGTCCGTCTGCTCCACACCGTGACCGGCCTCGTCGAAGATGGGGTCGACGTGTTCGTCGAGATCGCGCCGCACCCCGTGCTCCTCACCTCCCTGGCGGATATTGCCGCCGACTCCGGTGAGCGTCCCACGCTCGTATCGGTTGCTCGCCGGGAGGAACCGGAGACGCTCAGGTTCCTGGAGGGATTGTCACGGCTCCACGTAGCCGGTTGTCCTGTTGAGTGGACCCATGTGGCGCCCGAAGGTGGCCGGCCGGTGTCGCTTCCGTCCTATCCGTGGGCACGCGAATCCCATTGGATCGAGAGCTGGGAAGACTGGTCGGGTGACGGGCAGAGCGCGGGTCGTCTCACCCCCGCTCGACCGGGGATCGTCGAGGACGTCTCCTACGTCGTCGAGTGGCGATCCATCGAGCTGGCCCGGGGTGCGCTCCCCGGTGGGACCTGGGTGGTGGTCGGCGATGCCGAAGGGCTGGGGTCGGCTCTCGTGGACGAACTCAATGGGGCTGGCGGGCATGCCCGGCTCCTCGCCACGGAAGCCGAATTGTCGGACGTCGTATGCGGGCTGGCCGAACCGCTGGCCGGCGTCGTCCACCTCAGCTCTCTCGGGCGTCGGCAGGGCGATGATGCCATCGCCTTCGAAGGCGCCCTTCGCCGAAGCTACGGTGGGGCCGCAGAAACGATCACGGGGTTGCTCCACGCCGAGGCGACGCCTTCAGCGCGCGTCCTCCTCGTAACGGAAGGAGTCCATGGTCCAGGGCTGCGCCTCCCTGATCTGGCGAGCGTGCCGCAGGCTGGCGTGTGGGGGTTGCTTCGCACCAGCGCGCCCGAGTACCCCGAGCTGAGGATCGCGGCGGTGGACCTCGATCCTGGGGCGGAGC
Source organism: Gemmatimonadota bacterium (assembly GCA_030430625.1). Lineage (GTDB taxonomy): Bacteria > Gemmatimonadota > Gemmatimonadetes > Longimicrobiales > Gaopeijiaceae > UBA2589. Next base: position 13,368 of record JAUIKL010000029.1, on the reverse strand, counting down.
AGGAGATCCGCGTCCAGAACATTCTGGACGTGCTCTGTGACTCGACGGGTGAGAACCACTTCGCCTTTTCCGCCGAAGGGGCGCACGTCGCGCGACTCGTTCGCGCCGACGGGGGCGCCCTGGCGACCGCGGCCACGTGGCGGTCAGACTGCACGTACCTCGTTACCGGCGGGCTCGGGGATCTCGGGCTGCTGGCAGCGGAGGAGATGGTACGTGGGGGCGCTCGGCGGTTGGTGCTGAGTGGAAGGACACCGATTCCCGAGCGGGGCGAGTGGCCCTCGCTCTCCCCCGATGATCCGCTGTCCGCGAAGCTCGCCGCGGTGCGCCGACTCGAGCACCAAGGGGCCAGCGTCCACCTCGTCAGCATGGATGTCGGAGACGAGGCGCAAGTGGCGGGGTTCCTCGATCGGTTCCGGGCGGAGGGGTGGCCCGCGATCCGCGGTGTGGTCCACTGCGCTGGCACGATGATTCCACGGGTCGGGCGAGTGCATCGTGAGCGCCGAGCCTTCGTCCATATCTCTTGGGAAGGGTTCAAGGAGATCGGCGGAGGGAAGGCGATCGGCGCAGACATCCTCCATCGATTGCTCCCCGACCTCGACGAGATGGTCCTCTTCTCTTCGATCGCCTCGGTCCTCCCTCAGTCGAATGCGAACTACTCCGCAGCGAATGCCATTCTGGACGCACTCGCACGCGCCCGCGAGGCCGCCGGCCTACCCACGACCAGCATTTCATGGGGAGCGTGGGAGGGTGCGGGGATCGCGAAGGACGAGTCGGTCGCCCGCTACGTGAGGCTGCTGGAGGGTTCGGGGGTGTTGAGCTTCGAACCTTCCGAGGCTACTTCCCTCTTTCGCTGGGCGGCCGCGGCTTCCGTACCGCACATCGTTCTGTCGAAAGTCCGTTGGGACCAAGCCGAGGGTCGATTCTCCGGGCGCCCCGGCGCCTCGCTGTATGTCGACCTGTTCGGGACGGAGGACGGCGTCAATGAGACCGGGGGAACGCGAGCCGAGCTGATGGCTCTTCCTGAAGCGAAGAGGTCGCACGCGATGTCTGCCCACGTGCGAAGAACCGTGGCCACCGTGCTCCAGCTTCCGCCACAGTCCGTCACGCCGACGGTGCCGTTCGGGAAGCAGGGCTTGGAGTCGCTGATGGCCCTCGAGCTCCGCAACCGTCTGGAGCTCGAACTGGAGCTACGGCTCCCCGCGTCGCTCGCATGGAACTACCCGACCGTAGACGCCTTGTCGGAGCATCTTCTGCACGTGTTGACGATCGACGAGCCCACGCCGCCTTCTGCTTCGACTGGTCCGGACCTATCGACCGAAGTCGGCCTGCCGGTCGAAGGCGAGCGATCGAGCGTGGGTGGCGTCGTCGAGGAGCTGTCCAGGCAGTCCGACGAAGAGGTCCTCAAGGCGTTGCGGGGAGGGGAGTGATGGGCGAACGGACGCTCATGAGTGCGACCAAGCTTGCCTTGGCCGGTCGTTCGCTCTGGGCGCAGGACGGGCAGCTCCGTGTTTCGGAGCCCCTGGCGATCATCGGGATGGCCTGCCGCTTTCCGGGTGGCGCAGATTCGCCGGAGTCCCTCTGGCGACTGCTCCTCGAGGGCGCAGACATCGTCGATGAGGTTCCCCGGGATCGTTGGGACAACGAATCGTGGTTCAACCCGGACCCTGCGACGCCGGGCAAGGTTTCGACGCGGTGGGGAGGCTTCCTCGACGACATCCGCGGCTTCGACGCACGCTTCTTCGGAATCTCACCCCGTGAAGCCGAGCGTATGGATCCCCAGCAACGAGTTGCCCTCGAGGTGGCCTGTGAGGCGCTCGAGCGCGCTGGGCTCCCTCTACTCTCCATGCGGGGGAGCGCGACCGGGGTATTCTTCTCGAGCTATCACAACGACTACACGTTCCTCCAGTATCAGGATCTCGAATCCGTCAATGGACGCACCCTGACGGGGACGCTCCAGAGTGCGATTCCGAACCGCATTTCGCACACGCTCGGGCTGCACGGGCCGAGTCTCACCGTCGATTCCGCGTGCTCCTCGTCGCTCGTGGGGACCCATCTGGCGTGCCAGGCACTCCGTAGCCGCGACTGTGACATCGCACTGGTGGGCGGGGTGAACCTCATGATCACTCCCCACGTGACCGTCGCCCTGTCTCGGGGGGGCTTCATGTCGCCGACGGGGCGGTGTCACACCTTCGATGCGGGAGCCGATGGTTTCGTGCGCAGCGAAGGTTGTGGCGTGATCGTTCTGAAACGGCTCGCCGACGCCATCGCGGACGGCGATACCGTGTCCGCCGTGGTTCGTGGTTCGGCGGTCAATCAGGACGGGGAGTCGACCACCCTGTCCGCCCCCAACGGGCTGGCGCAGGCCGACATGCTTCGGCGCGCGCTGCGAAACGCCGGTCTGACCCCCGACGACATCTCGCTCCTGGAGGCGCACGGTACGGGTACCGAGCTCGGTGACCCGATCGAAACGGATGCGGTGACCAGCGTCTTTCGGAGCAGGTCGGCGCAGAGCGGACCGCTCTGGCTGGGGTCGCTCAAGTCGAACCTCGGGCATATGGAGGCGGCGGCCGGGGTGGGAGGGCTCATCAAGGCGGTCCTCTGTCTGCGGCATGGTACGGTTCCGCCCCACGCTCTCCTCGACACGTTGAGCCCACACGTCGACCTCACGGGGACGGCGATCCGGGTCGCGACCGAGCCCACTGCGATGGAGGGCCCGCGCCCTCGTCGGGCGGGCGTCAGCTCCTTCGGTGTCGGCGGCACCAACGCCCACGTGATCGTGGAGGAGGTGCCCGACGCGCTCGCGCAGGGGCATTCGGTGGAGGACTCGCCGCCGTATCTGCTCCCCCTCTCCGCGCGGAGCGAGCGGTCCTTCCGCGAGCTCGCCCGTGGTTACGCAGAACTCCTCCGGGAGCATGGGGACCCGAGTGGGGTGACCAAAGCCATTGGTGCGCGCCGGTCGCACTACCCGGAGTTCAGGGCCGGCGTGATCGGAGCGACCGCGGAGACGCTTCTCGAGAGGCTCGACTCGATCGCCGACGGAGCGGCAGCCGCGCACTCCCCCTCCGAGACGGGTGTCCGCCCTTCGCTGTGCTTCGTGTTCACCGGTCAGGGAAGCCAGTGGCCCGGCATGGCGCTCGGGCTTGCGGAGGCCGAGCCGCGCTTCCGGGAGCATCTTGAGCAGATCGACGCCCAGTTCGCCCAACACGGCGGTATTCGGCCGCTCGAGGAGCTCCGACGCCCGGCCCCGGAGAGCCGACTCGAACGAACCGACGTGGCCCAGGCTACGGTGTTCTCCGTTCAGGTGGCGCTCGGCAAGCTCCTGGCCGACCTCGGCGTGGCTCCGGCGATGGTGATCGGTCACTCGGTCGGCGAGCTCGCTGCTGCGGTGTCGGCCGGGCTGATGTCGGTCGAAGAGGGGGTGCGGGCCGTCCTGGAACGCGGCGCAGCGATGCAGGCGGTCGCTGACCAGGGTGGCGGCATGGTGGCGGCCGCCTTCGATGAGGCGGGGGCCCTCGCGTTCATCGCTCAGCACGGACTCTCCCTCTCGGTGGCCGCAGTCAACGGCCCGTCGGCGGTCACGTTGGCCGGGCCGGCCGAGGCTGTGGAGAGAGCGGTGGAACTGATGGCCACTGCGGGGACTCGGCACACGCCGCTCGGGGTGCGGTTCGCCTTCCACAGCCCACAGATGGCCAAGCCCGCGGAGGGGCTCCGGGGACGCTGTCCTTCAGCGCAGGCCCCCGGGGACGTGACCTTCGTGTCGACGGTCACCGGGCAGGAGCTCGATTCCTTGGGTCCGGACTACCTGACGGACAACGTCCGCTCGCCCGTGCGGTTTCGTGCGGCCGTGGAGCGGGCGCTCGAGCTCGGAGTTCGGCACTTCGTCGAGATCGGTCCCCATCCCGCCCTCGGGGGCCCGATCGTATCGACCGCCGAGGTCGCGGAGGCTGAAGTTCACGTGGCCTACGGTCAGCATCGGGATCGAGATGCCGGTGCGACCCTCCTCGCGCTGATTGGCCGCCTGTACGAATGGGGCTGCGACCTCGACTGGGCTTCAATCCACCCAGGGCCCGCCCCCGCGGTCGATCTCCCGACCTACCGGTGGGCGCACGAACCGCACTGGCTCCCGGAGGCCCCGGCCGGTCGGACGCCCGACAGGGCGCGACGGCGGGAAGGACGGGACGGAGGCGGCTCGTTTCCGGGCCGACTGCTCACTTCCGTTGCGCTCGATCGCCCTGTGTTCGAGCTCGATGCGGAAGATCCGGTCTTCTCCGCGTTCGACGACCATCGGGTGGCTGGGACGCCTCGAATTCCGGCAACCGGCCTCCTCGAGCTCCTTCGAAGGGCGGCCGTCGCGGCTGGCGTCGAGGATCCCTCGATCGTAGATGTCGGAATCCTGAGGGCGGTCGAGCCCTCTTCCTTTCGGCGACTGCAGGTCGTCCTCGATCCCTCCGTGATCGGACCCGCGACGGTCTTGTTCCAGACGGCATCGGGTGAGTGGGTCTCGGCACTGACCGCGCAGGTCCGAGGGAGGACGGACGCGCGCAATGTGGTGGAGCAGACGGCACGTCACCTGGACGGCGTGACCGAAGCCCCCGACGTCGCGCTCGGGCGTTTCTACGACGGATTCGACGCGATCGGACTGGACTTCGGTCCGGGGTATCGCCTGCTCCGAAGCGCTCGGGGGAACGGTGAGGGCGCCGTGGGTACGATTGCGATCGGCGAGGCGGCCCCCTGGGCCGGGGGGATCGACCCGGCGGTGCTCGACGCCGGGACCCAGCTGGGGCTCGTAGCCCTCTCGGCGAGAGAAGAGCCGACGCTCCGCGGTACGCTGTTGCCATGGGCCGTCGATGGGTACCACGTCCTCGGACAGGGTCGACCCGAGCGGGCTGTGACCGTCATTCGCGAAACAAGCGACGACGGTGCCGCGTTCGACGTACTGCTCGTTGGCCGAGACGACGCGCCGATCGCCCTTCTCGAAGGTTGGCGCCTTCGGAGCAGTCACATCCGGGCACCGGTGTTGCGAGAGGCGACCTGGGAGCCGGGCGCGGTGGGCGTACGTCTCCCGGGCGAGGGTCGCTGGCTGATCGTCGGCGGCGAGTCGCCGGAGATGGGCGAGGCCCTGCGGCATGCGCTCGGAGAGGCCGGCCAGTTCGCCGAATCCGTGGCTCGGACCACGGACATTTCGGTAGCTCTCCGGGAAGGCTCGTGGGACGGTCTGATCGTACTGCCACCGGGTGACGCAGATCTCGGTCGCTCGGGCGGAGATGTCCTCGAAGCTGCGAAGCAGGCGTGTCAGCCACTCCTTGATATCGCGCGAGCTGCCGGTGCCGAAGCGGTTGCTGCCCTTCGCGTTGTGGTCGTGAGTCGAGGTCTGTTTGCGCTCGGAGCCGGGGGGCCGTGCCCGGTACCGATCGACGCCGCTTCGTTGGGGATTACGCGAGCTCTTCGCTCCGAGGCGCCCGAGCTCCGCTGCTCCTCGATCGACCTCGACCCCCTGGGGATGGAAGACCGCTCCGCCGAGATCGGGTGTATCGTCGATGAGGCCCTCGCCGTGGAGGTCGACTCCGAGGTCGCGATTCGGGACGGCGTCCGTCGGGTCCATCGAACGGACCTGAGGGCGTTGCGGCTCCTGGAGGGCGTGCCCGACGTGGGCGTCACCCTCACGCACGAGGAGACGGGCACCCTCAACGGCCTCGTGCTCCGCGCTCAGGCAACGAAGAGTCCCGGCCCGGGTGAAGTGACGGTTCGCGTGCTGGCGGCGGGACTCAACTTCCGGGACGTTCTGACGGCACTGGACAGCTACGACGGGCCGTCTGAGATCGGCCTCGAGTGCTGTGGTGATGTTGTCGCCCTCGGCCCGGGTGTCGAGGAGTACGCGCTAGGGGACCGGGTCATCGGCTTCTGGCCGGGGTGCTTCGGAAGCCGTGTCAACATTCCCACCGGCTTCGTCGCGCCCGCTCCCGCTGGCATGGCGCCTGCGTCGGCTGCGACGCTGCCCGTCGCCTACGGGACAGCCTGGTACGGCCTCCACGAGCTCGGCCAGATCGAGGCCGGACAAACCGTGTTGATCCATGCCGGCGCGGGCGGGGTCGGACAGGCTGCGGTGCGCCTGGCCCTCGCCGCCGGACTTCGGGTTTTCGCCACGGCCGGTAGCCCCCACAAGCGCGCGTGGTTGGAGCGGTGCGGAGTCGAGGGCGCGTTCGATTCGCGCTCGGACTCGTTTGCGCGAGACGTTCTCGAGGCGACTGGTGGTGAAGGGGTGGACCTCGTCCTCAACTCCCTGATCGGAGACTTGCTGATCGCCGGCCTCCGCTCCCTGAAGCCGGGAGGTGTGTTCGTCGAGCTCGGCAAGCGAGAGGTCTTGTCCCCCGACCGAGTCGACGCGATCCGGGCGGACGTGAGGTACGCGGCCTTCGACCTCCGAGAGGTCGCCGATGCGGACCCCACGCTCCTCCCGCGAATCTTCGGAGCCCTGAACGAAGCCATCGGGGCGGGCGAGGTCGAACCGCTTCGTGTGACCGTGTTGCCTCTCGCAGAGGCCGAGACCGGCTTCAGGCAGATGGCGCGCGCCCAGCACATCGGCAAGATCGTCTTCACCCCTCCGGCTACGACGGACCTTCTCGACGCGGGGTGGACGGTTTTGACAGGCGGGACCGGTGGGATGGGCCGCGCCACCGTCGAGTGGCTGTTGGAAGGCGGCGCAAGGCGGATCGCCATCTGGTCTCGCGGTGGCGCCACAACCGAGGTCGAGTCGGAGATCACGGCGTTGCGCGCGAAGTACGACGCCGAGATCGTGGTCACGAGGGTCGATGTCTCGGAGTGGACCCAGGTGAGCGAGGCGTGTGCCGCCCTACGGGCTTCTGCTCCCATCGTGGCGGTCGTCCACGTGGCCGGCGTGCTCGACGACTGTACCCTTGCGCAGGTGTCTGCTGACCGATTGGACGCGGTTATGAGGCCCAAGGTGGCGGGCGCATGGAATGTCCATCGCGCGACGCTCCAAGACCCCGTGTCTTCGTTCGTGCTCTACTCCGCAGTCGGCCCTCTCATCGACGGGGCGGGCCAGGGTAGCTACGCCGCAGGGAACGCCTTCCTCGACGGGTTGGCCGTACACCGACGAGGACTGGGGCTGCCGGCCGTCAGCGTGCGGTGGGGCCTGTACCGGGGCGGGATGGCCGAGCGCCTGGATGACGCGCACCAGCGGCGGTGGGCCGAGAAGGGATTGGATTGGCTCGACCGGGAGAGTGGTTCCGCGGTGTTCGCGGCGGCGCTCACCTCTCCGTCGGCCGAGGTCGTTGCGGTTCGGATCGCCAAGCCGGACTCCGCTTCTGGTCCCGCTCACTCCGACGCCCCGGCCGGAGCGGCCGAGTTGGGGGACCGACTCCGAGCGGCGCACCCGCACGAGCGGATGGCCACGGCGCTCGAGCATGTCCGAGCCTCGATCTCCACCATGCTGGGCCTGCCTGAGCTGGCGGATCCCGATGCGCCGCTGCGAGACCTCGGATTGGACTCTCTCAGCGCGATCGAACTCCGCAACGCCCTCACGGTCGCGGTGGGGGAGTCCCTTCCTGCCACCCTCGCCTTCGACTACCCCACCGCAGATGTGATGGCGCATTACCTGCTGGACAGACTGGGCCTCGAGACGGAATCGGCCAGAGATCGGGGCGGCGTCCTCGGCGAAGGGGAGCCAGCAACGGACATCGACAGTTTGTCCGAGGAAGAAGCAGAGGCGTTGCTTCTCATCGAGTTGGGGATGACTCCGGACGAGGGGAGCGGCCCGTGACGCAATCGACGGACCATGAGCCCGGCACGGACTCGCCCGTCAAGCAGGCCTTGCGGGAAATCCGTCGGCTCAAGGCGGAGCTCGCCTCGGGCCGAAGTGCGGACGCAGCGCCGATCGCGATCATCGGTATGGGCGTAAGGCTTCCGGGAGGGGCCGACACTCCAGACGCGTACTGGCGGCTCCTCTCGAACGGCGTGAACGCAGTCGGTCCGATCCCGGCCAGTCGCTGGGAGCATGAACGCTGGTTCAACGAAGACGCCGAGGTGCCCGGCTGCTACTACGTCGAGCACGGAGGCTTCTTGTCCGAGGTCGACGGCTTCGATCCCGAGTTCTTCGGGATCGCGCCGGCGGAGGCCGTAAGCATCGACCCGCAGCAGCGGCTGTTGCTGGAAACGACGTGGGAAGCCCTCGAGCACGCCGGGATCTCGGCGGACTCGCTTCGCGGGTCGGGTACCGGGGTCTTCGTCGGAATAAGCTCCACCGACTACCACCGGCTCGTCCTGGGTGACGAGGCCCCCGATACCTATGCAGCTACGGGGACGGCGGCGAGTGTAGCCGCCGGGCGGATCTCCTACGTGCTCGGCCTGAACGGACCCGCCCTATCGGTCGATACGGCATGCTCGTCTTCCCTCGTCGCGGTGCACCTCGCTCGAGGGTCGCTGCAGCGGGGCGAGAGCGATCTCGCGGTCGTCGGCGGCGTCAATCTCATGCTGACCCCCGAACTGACGGTCAACTTCTGCAGAGCGGGCATGCTCTCTCGGAACGGGCGGTGCAAAACGTTCGATGCCGGCGCGGACGGGTACGTCCGTAGTGAGGGGTGTGGCGTCGTCATCATGAAGCGACTCGATGATGCACTTCGGGACGGGGACCTCGTTCATGCCGTGATTCGTGGTTCGGCCGTGAACCAGGACGGCCGAAGCAGTGGCTTGACCGCGCCCAGCGGTCCTGCGCAGGAAGCCGTGATCCGGCGTGCCCTGGAGGACGGAGGGCTATCGCCCGACGACCTCGATTACGTGGAGGCTCACGGCACGGGCACATCGCTGGGTGACCCCATCGAGGTCCAGGCGATCGGAGCGGTCTTCGGACCGGGGCGCGCCGCGGAGCGTCCGCTCATGATCGGTTCGGCCAAGACGAACCTCGGGCATCTCGAGGCGGCGGCCGGGATCGCGGGCCTGATCAAGGTCGTGCTCTCGCTGGAGCATGGGGAGGTCCCGGCGCACCTGCATTTCGAGACACCGAACCCCCACATCCCCTGGGATGACCTCCCCGTCCAGGTGACGACGGAGCGCTCTCCGTGGCGGGCGGGAGACTCGGTTCGGCGAGCCGGGGTCAGCTCGTTCGGTTTCAGCGGGACGAACGCCCACGTCATCCTGGAGGAGGCGCCGGTCCGTCCGGAGGTCTCAACGCCTCCGGCGCGTCCGGCCGAGCTGCTGGTTCTCTCGGCCCACGAGCCGGAAGCGCTGCGCGAGAGTGTCAGGCGGCTCTCTCGATACCTCGACACCGAATCGCCAGACCTCGGCGACGTGTGCCGGGTGGCTCTAAAAGGGCGGATGCACCGTTCTGAGCGTCTCTCGGTCGTCGCGGGCGACATGACTGCCGCTCGCCAAGCGCTCGAGCGCTGGCTCGACGGGAAGCGGGTGCCCGAGCTCCGGATCGGATCGGCCCAACGGGCGACGCGAGGGAGCACTGTGTTCGCGTTTGCCGGCGAAGGGACCCCCAGCCCGGAGACTGTCCGCGAACTCGCGACCGCGTCCTCGCACTTTCGACAGGCGCTCGAGCGCTGCGATGCGGCCCTTCGGCCCATCGTCGACGGCTCCATTCTCGAGCTGCTCGAGCACCCGGCGCCACCCTCCATGGCTCAGCCCGCGCACTTTTCCGTCCAATACGCGACGGCGGCGCTATGGAGTGCGACCGGGATTCGTCCTGACGTGGTACTCGGCGACGGAGTGGGGGAGTACGTGGCCGCACACCTGGCGGGCGCTTTTTCCCTCGAAGATGCATTGCGCCTCGTCACCGCTCGCGGTCGGGATGCCGACGCTGGCGGGGCCGGACCCGGTGTTGCCGCCGATCGGTCCGAGCTCGAAGAAGCGTTGGACTCTGTCGACCTTCGCGCCACAGATCGGCTTCGCTTCGTCTCCGGGGTTACCGGAGCCGCCGTGACACCGGAGGCTGCAAGTCAGCCGGCGTATTGGCTTCGGCAGGCCCGGGCAGGCAGCAAGTTGGCGGAGGCCGTCGACACGGCCGTCGGGATGGGCGTCGCGGCTGGGGTCCGGATCGGAGTAGCCCGCTCCCGACCCGAGGGGCCGCTTGGAGAGTGGCTCGCCTCAGGTCTCGACAGCGACGCACCGTGGGAGACGGTGCTCCAGGGACTCGGGGAGCTCTTCGTCGCGGGACGATTGCTCGACGTCGACGGCCTCTTCGCCGGGCGCGGAGGCGTCCCTGTCCCGCTCCCGACGTACCCTTTCCAGAGGCGTCGATTCTGGTACGAGCCGACCGTTGAGCGGGATTCCACGCCGCGATCTCGGTCCACGAGCGCAGGACGTACCGATGCGCCGTGGACCCGAGCCCTCGGCAGCGCCGGGGAGCGGTCCGAACTCGTGCCGATGGGCATGGACGTCGAAGGGTACTCGGAGAGCTGGGCCGCACTCAATGAGCTCACACGGGTGCTTTGGGCCAACACCCTGGTGGAACTCGGGGCATTCCCTGCCGACGGGGGCGAGCGTACGGCGGCCGAAGCGATAGCCGCGGCCGGCATCCAGCCCGCGTACGAGCGGGTCGCAGCGCGCTGGATCGACGTCCTCGTGGAGTCCGGAGCACTCGTCCGCTCGGAGCGCGGCCTTCGACCGGGGCCGAGCCTCGAGGTGATCGATCCCGCAGAGCTGCAGCAACGTGCGGAGGAGGCGCTCTCCGGAGACCTTCCACTGTGGCGGTACGTACGCCACTCGGCAGGACTGCTGACGCCGGTGGTCTCGGGGGGCACCAGCGCCCTCGAGACGCTCTTCCCCGGCGGGTCGTTCGATTTGGCCGCGAGCCTGTACCACGACTCGACGCTTCTCCGCTACGTCAACGGTATCGGTGCGTCGGCGCTGTCGGCCTACGTGGGCGCACTTCCGGTCGACTCCGACGTGCGCGTACTCGAGATCGGGGCCGGGACGGGGGGGACGACCGCATCGTTGCTGCGAGTCCTGCCTGCCGAGCGGACCGACTACCTCTACACCGACGTCTCCGACGTCTTCCTCGACTTCGCCGAACGGCGCTTCGAAGACGTGCCCTTCCTTCGGACCGGCATCTTCGACCTGGAGAAGGATCCAGCAGGCCAGGGGGTCGAGCCGGGGGCGTGGGACGTGGTCGTCGCGGCGAACGTCGTTCATGCCGCGCGGGACCTCCGAGCGGCCGTGGGCGCCCTGCGATCCCTTCTCGCGCCGGGCGGCCTGCTGCTCCTCGTCGAATCGACCGGACATCATCTGTGGCACGACATCTCCACGGGACTGATCGAAGGGTGGCAGCACTTTGCCGACGATCTGCGCGAAGAGTCGCCGTTGTTGCCGACCGAGGTATGGGAGGAGGTCCTGCGTGAAGCGGGATTCGACGACTTCTCGGCCTTCCCTCGTGAGGGTTCGCCCGCCGCGGTCTTGAAGCAGCATGTGCTCCTTGCGCGGGTCCCCGGAGAACACGTTTCAAGCCGCGCGCAGGGTGTGGCCGGAAGGGAGAAACAGGAGCCGGGTGTAGTACAGGCAGGGGGGACCGACTCGGCTTTCCTCGAGATCCTCTCTCAGGCGCCGACCGAGGAGCGGGAGGAGCTTGTGGAAGGGCTGGTGCGTGATGCTGTCATCCAGGTCCTCCGCGCGGATCCTTCTCGGCCCCCGGCACGGGACACGCGGTTGATGGACCTCGGACTCGACTCGCTGATGGCGGTACGCCTCCGAAACCTCGTCCAGGAGGGGGTCGGTCTGGCCGAGCCGCTCCCCAGCACGCTGGTGTTCGACTACCCGACGATCCGACGTATCGCACGTTACGTCTTGGCTCAGATCGAGGCGGGGGACGGAGACTCCGGCCCTGGCGACCACGAGCCGACCCGCTCGCGGACGAGCGAACCCGCCGTTCCGCGATCCGAGGTAGAGAGCCTGTCGGACGAAGAGGTCGAGGCGATGTTGCTCGAGCGGCTCGAACCCGAGGAGAAGCGGTGAGCGATCCTCGGGAAACGAGCCGGGACGAGGCAGCCAAGAGCGAGCTTTCACCGGTAAAGAGGGCGTTCCTCGCGGTCGATCGCCTTCAGGCTCGCGTGAAGGAGTTGGAAGGTGCGCGGCGTGAGCCGATCGCTGTCGTGGGCGTCGGCTGCAGATTCCCCGGGGGCGTGTCCTCCCCCGGGGAGTATTCGACACTCCTGTACGACGGCGTCGACGCGGTCTCTGCAGAGCCTCCGGTCGCCCGGCCCGGCTGGACCGACCTACCGGGGACGGACGCCTTGCCCCCGGCTGGCTACCTGGACGACGATCCGGCCGGCTTCGATCCCGTCTTCTTCGGCATCGCTCCGCGCGAAGCGGCGAGTATCGACCCCCAACAACGGCTCGCCCTCGAGTGTGCGTGGCACGCGCTCGAAGACGCGGCCATCAACCCCCGTGGGCTCGAAGGGAGTCGGACGGGCGTCTTCATCGGTGTGGCGGGTACGGACTGGACGCAGGTCCAGCTACGAGGATCTCCCGGACCTGAGGCACTCCACTCTCACTTCGCGGCGGGCGTCGGCCACTCGATGGTCTCCGGCCGCGTGTCTTACGTGCTCGGGCTTCAGGGGCCCTCGATCTCGGTGGACACCGCGTGCTCGTCGTCCCTCGTGGCCGTGCACTCGGCGTGTCAGGCGCTGCGCTCGGAGGAGTGCGACCTGGCTCTCGCCGGCGGGGTGAACCTGATCCTTGCCCCGGACTTTACCTTCGCCTTCCAGCAGTCGCAGATGCTGGCCCCCGATGGCCGATGCCGCACCTTCGGAGCGGACGCCTCGGGGTTCACGAGGGGGGAGGGATGCGGGATCGTGGTGCTGCGGCGACTCCGGGATGCCGTTCGGTCCGGCGACCGCATCTTGGCCGTCGTCCGCGGTTCGGCAGTGAATCAGGACGGCCCCAGCAGCGGATTGACCGCACCGAACGGGCCGGCACAGGAGGCTGTCATTCGCGACGCCCTCAGGGCGGCCGACGTGGAGCCTGCGAGCATCGGGTACGTCGAGGCCCACGGTACCGCGACCCCGCTCGGCGACCCCATCGAAGTACAAGCGCTCGGCGCCGCGTACCGTAAGGGCCGCGATCCGGAGCATCCTCTGCTCCTGGGTTCGGTCAAGACGAACTTCGGGCACCTCGAGGCTGCAGCCGGAATTGCAGGCTTCATCAAGGTCGTGCTCGCGCTGAAGAACGGTGTGGTTCCGCCGCACCTTCACTTCCGGACGCCGAGCCCCCACATCCCCTGGGAGCAGCTGCCGGTGAAGGTCGTGACGGAGTCGACTCCGTTCGAGCGCTCCGCGACCCCGCGACGCGCCGGGGTGAGCTCGTTCGGGTTCAGCGGCACCAACGTTCACCTCATCCTCGAAGAAGCTCCGGAGG
>JAUIKL010000244.1 GCA_030430625.1 Gemmatimonadota bacterium | reverse complement strand
ACTACGGGATGGAGGTGGACACCGAGACCGAGATCACGATCACGTGTGGTGGCACCGAGGCGATGGCGTCCGTGATGCTCGCGATCGTCGATCCGGGTGAAGAGGTCATCGTCTTCGAACCCTTCTATGAGAACTACGGGCCGGACGCCGTGCTCTGTCAGGCGAAGCCCGTGTTCGTGACCCTCGAGGCGCCCGGGTACCGCCTCGAGAAGGCGATGCTCGAAGAGGTGATCACCCCGAAGACGCGGGCCATCGTCCTGAACACGCCGAACAACCCGACCGGTCGTGTCTTCGACCGGGAGGAGATGCAGGCGATCGCCGACGTGTGCCTCGAACACGACATCATCGCCATCACCGACGAGATCTACGAGCACATCTACTACGAAGGTGAACACGTCCCGCTGGCCACCTTCGACGGGATGCGGGACCGGACGATCACGATCTCCGGCCTCTCGAAAACCTTCTCCGTCACCGGCTGGCGGATCGGCACGATCATCTCCCCCCCGGCTCTGTCCGGTGCCATCCGTAAGGTGCACGACTTCCTCACCGTCGGGGCCCCCGCGCCCCTCCAGGAGGCGTGTGCCGTCGGGCTTCGGGAGATGCCGGCGGAGTACTACGACGGGATGGTGGCTTCGTACCGTGAACGAGGAACAACGCTCGTTGCCGGGCTTCAGGAGGCGGGCTTCGCCTGTTCCTTCCCCCAGGGCGCGTACTACATCCTGGCCGACTTCAGCGGCCTGAGTGACGAGGACTCGATGACGTTCGGGAAGAGGCTCACCGCCGAGGCCGGGGTGGCCCCGGTCCCGGGCGGGTCGTTCTTCTCCGACCCGGCGCGTGGACACTCGCTGGCCCGCTTCGTCTTCTGCAAGCAGATGGACACCCTTCGCGAGGCTGCGGACCGCCTCCGTCACTTCGCGGCCAAGGGGTAGCCACCCGATGGCCGAACCACGCACGGCGCGCACCTTCGACGTGGAGGCGGAAGCGTCCCTCTTCGGCTTCGACGCGACCCCGGCGTCGGCCACCATCACTCCGCGCACGAACGCTTGGAGGATCGGCGGAGCGGCGGCCAAGTTCGGGGGTTTTGCCGTGATCGCACCCTTCGTGGCCGTCTTTCCTCCTCACGCCGTCTGGTTGATCGGCGCCTTGTTGGCGGGGAGTTTCCTGGCGCGCCGCCACTACGTCGAGCGGTTCACCCTCGAACGGGTCGAGTCGTCGTGTCCGAAGTGCGGCGCCACCATCTCCACCCGGCCGACCCGACTGCTGACCCCGCACCCCCTGCCCTGCGACGGGTGCCACCACAGCTCGATCCTCCGGCTGCCCGAGGGCACACTCGAAGAACACGCCGCCTCCTGACCCGCGCCGCGCCCGCGAGGGAGCTACTCGGTCCCCCGCAGGACCGGGAGAGGAGGACGCCGCAACAGATCCCGACTGCCGATCAACCCCGTCACGACCGTCACCACCACGACGGCGGCCCAGATCGCGAGCACGGGACCGAGGTGCACGGTGAATCCGACCTCGAAGAGTCGGGGGACGAGCAGCGCAGCCGCCACCACGGCCAGGACGAGTCCGCTGGCCGTAGCGATCGAACCGAGTGCCAGATACTCGGAGAAGAGGACGGTGAGGACCTGCCGCCGCCGTGCTCCGAGCGTCTTCAGGAGGGCTCCCTCCTTGAGCCGGTGCGCCCGAGAGGTCGCCAGGGCACCCGCGAGGACGATGATGCCCGCAAGCGCGCTGAAGCCCGCCAGAAAGGCAACAGCCTGGCGCACCCGGGAGAGGACCGACTCGATGGCTTCCTGGACTCGTGAGAAGTCCAGCGCCGACACGTTCGGAAAGACCCCCACCAGGTCCCGCTGGATGCGCTCCCGCTCGGCCGGATCGGCCACGCGCGCTACGGCCAGGAGGCTCTGCGGAGCGGAGTCGAGCACCCCGGGTTCGAAGACAGCGAAGAAGTTCGGCTCCAGCCGGTCCCAGTCGACACGCCTCAGGCTGCTCACCACCGCCGGCACCTGGACGCCGGCCACATCCCACGACACCGTGTCGCCCAATTCGACACGGAGTGCCCGAGCGATGTCCTGCTCGAGCGACAACCCCGGGAGGTCGCCCGTCTCGACCACGGTGCCGTCCTCCGTACCCGGTGTACCGTCCCACCAGACGCCGTGGGTGAGCACCTCGGCGCGGCCGAGCGCGTCCCGGTACGTGTTCCGGTACTCCCGGTGGAGAGCCCATCCCTCCGGTCGCTCACCGTCCGCCAGCGCCTCGAGGGCGGGAACGTCGCGCCCGTTGATGGCCGCCACGCGCGAGGTGACCAGGGGAGAGACGTCGAAGTCGGCCCCGTCCATCAGCGCCCCGATGCCATTGACCTGATCGGTCTGGATATCGAAGAGGAGGAGGTTCGGCTGGCCGCCGTCGAAGGCCACCTCGAGGTCCTCTCGAAGGGAGGCTTCGACCTGGACGATCGTCCCGATGACGAAAGCCCCGAAGCCGAGAGCCAGCGTGATCGAAACGGTCTGATTCTGAGGCCGGAAGAGGTTCGAGATGCCCTGGCGGACGGGATAGGAGGCCCAGCCGGGAAAAAACCGTCGCGTGGCCCGGATGATGACCGCCCCCACCCCGGCGATCGCCGCCGCCGCCAACGCGAGAGCCACCGCGAAGCCGATGCCCAACTCCGGCTCGGGCGCCTCGATGGCGGCGAGCCCGAGGACACTTCCGACCAGGAGAAGCCACGCCAGGACCTTCGGACCGTCGAGACGCCGTCGAGGCGCTTCGAAGTCGGAGCGGAGTGCCGCCAACGGCGGGACATCACGGACCGCGAGGAGCGGAATCAGCGCGAAGACGACCGCCACCCATACTCCGATGGCGAGGCCAGCGAAGATGGACGGCCAGGAGAGGCGGGTCGTCACATCGACGGGGAGGATGCCCGAGAGCACGACGGGCATCGCCTCCTGGAGAAGGATACCCAGCCCGACCCCACCGGCCGCTCCGAGAAAACCGAGCAGACCGGCCTGCAGGAGGTACGCCGTGAAGGCCGTCGCCTGGGACACGCCGATGCAGCGAAGAACGGCGATCCCCGGTCGGCGCTCCCGGATGTAGACGTGGATCGCACTCGCCACGCCCACTCCACCGAGCAGCAGGGCGGCGAGTCCCACGAGCGCGAGGAAGCGGCCGAGGAAACGGACACCGTTGGAGAGGCTCTGCGCCTGCTCTTCGGCCAGGCGGTACCCGACACTGGTCTCCTCGAAGAGGGTGGTGTATCGCTCACGGATCGCGCGACGGTCGTCCACATCGGGCAACTCGAGGTACACCTCGTACCGAGCGAGGCTGCCGAAGCCGAGTAGGCCAGCCCGCTCCATCGTGGCCTGGCTGAGGTGGAGGCGGGGCCCGATGGCGGTCTGAAACGCGATGTCCGTCGGCAGGTCGTCGACCGTCCCCCGGATCGTGAGCGTCTCGGTCCCGACCACGAGCTCGTCTCCGATCTCAACACCGAGCTGCGTGAGGACGGCCGGGTCGACCATGACCGACCCCTCGTCCATATGCCTGCCCCAGCTGCCCTCCGGCACCGAAGACACACGGCCGTAGAAGGGGTATCCCTCGTCGAGGGCCCGCACCTGGAGGAGTCGCACCGTGCCTGAAGCCGGTGCCAGGATCATGGACGAGGCCGTCGTCACTCGCGCCGTGCGTACACCAGCCGCGCTCAGCGAGTCCACGATCGAACGCGCTTCGGGAGAGAGCGGGACGTCGTCGGAGATACGGGCGTTCGCGCCCATCAGGACGTCGGCCTCTTCCTGCACGGATCGGGCGAAGTCCTCGCGGAAGGAGTGGATCGACACGAGGGCGGCCACGCCCAGGGTGATCGACGCCATGTAGACGCCCACCCGCTTCAACCCGTAGCGGGTTTCCCTCCAGGCCAACCGCACGGCGAACATGGGTCGCAGGCGTGCCCTCACGCGGGCCCCACGCCGGTCGGCGTGTCGAATCCGACATCGGTCCGGTCGTGCCCCGCACCTGGACGATCCGATACGATCCGCCCCCCTCCGAGTTGAATGACTCGATCGGCGCGCTCGGCGAGCGCCAGGTCGTGGGTGACCATGACGAGCGTGGTCTTCGTGTCCCGATTGAGCTCTTCCAGCATCCGGACGATCGTGGCGCCCGT
>JAUIKL010000028.1 GCA_030430625.1 Gemmatimonadota bacterium | reverse complement strand
CGAGTCGGGCCGCCGTGTCGGCTTCGAACAGTGCCTCGTTGTACACCAGGACGAACCGGAGACCCTCGGCCTCTTCGAGCGCGTACAACGTGAGGTCGAACTTCGACTGGGCATCGACCAGAGCCAGCAGTTCGCTCGTGGGAGGAAGAACGATTTCGATCTCGGTCCCCGTCCACGTCCGGTTCTCTTCGGCGCCCGGAAAGACGTTCAACATCACCTGGAACAGGGGGGCGCGACTGGCGTCCCGTGGTGGGTTCAGCCTCTCGAGAAGGACCCCGAACGGGACGTCCTGGCGGCTGAACCCGGCCATGACCTGCTCCCGAGCATCCCGCAGCACCTCGCGGAACGTCGCCCCGCGCCGGACCGACAAGCGAAGCGCCAGCTGGTTCACGAACATCCCGACCAGTTCCTGGAGCTCGGGCCGGTCGCGTCCGTTGACCGGCACGCCCACGACGAGGTCTCGCTGACCGGAATGGCGGTGTAAGCTCGACGCGAACGCTGCGAGGAGCACCGTGAAGACCGACGCTCCCTCCTCGCGGGCCAACGACATCAACTGCTCGCTCGCGGCTGTGCCCAACGACCCGACCGCGACCGCGCCCTCGTACGACGCTCTGTCACCCCTCGGGTGATCGGTAGGGATCGCGATCGCGGGAGGAGCACCACTCAGCTGCTCGACCCAGTAGTCGAGATCCGGGGAGGGACCTCGCTCCGCTCCCCACCGCTCGTGCTGCCACGCGGCGAAGTCCAGGTAGTCCACCGGCAGGGGCTCGAGATCTCCGCCTTCGTAGTACGTAAGGAGGTCGCGAAAGAGAACCTGCAAGGAGACACCGTCGACCGAGAGATGGTGGAAGGTGAGCGCGAGCAGGAAGGCGTCCCGGCTGCGGCGAACCAGCGTGGCCCGGACGGGGATGTCGTGCGCCAAATCGAAGGCCGCGGACTGCTGACGATCCACCGCACCTTTGAGCGCTCGCTCGAAGTCGGTGCCCTCCAGGTGGGACAGATCCGTGGAATCGAGCGGCACCCTGGCGTCATCGAGCAGCCTCTGCCGGGGCATAGCCCCTACCTCGACCACCGATCGAAGTGGAGCGTGCCGCCGGACGACTCGCGCGATGGCCTCTTCCAACCGAGAGACATCGACCGATCCCCGCAGACGTGCCACGACCGTCAGGTTGTACGCAGTCGACCCTTCTTCGAGCTCCTGGAAGAGCCACACGCGTTGTTGGGCCAACGAGAGTGGCGCCGCCGCACGGTCGCCCCGCCGAATCGGGGTTTCATCGCGTGACGGCCCGGTTGCGCTCAGCGATTCGACGAGCTGGTCTCTGTGCCGACGGATGGCGTCCTGCAGCTCCGCGTCGATCGCTCCCTTGGGCGCGTGTATCCGGAGCGATCCGTCGTCCAGGGTAAGACGCGCCCCCACCTCCCGGAGCGAACGTACGAGTTCGACGAAGTTCATTCTCGGTCTCCGCCCAGGCCGTTCAGAAGACCAGTGTCTCGTCGCCGTCCGAGACCCCGCCCGCAGGCTGTCTCAGCACAGCGACCAGGGCCGCCTCGACGGACTTCGACAGGTCTCCGAGGACCGGCGTACGAAAGAGCTCGGCGACCGAGAGGTCCACGCCGATCCGATCCCTGATCTGTTGCATCGTCGTCGGCACGAGCAGCGAGTGGCCACCCATGCGAAAGAAGTCGTCGGTGCGGCCGACCTGGTCCACCTCGAGGACCTCCGCCCAGATCCGTGCCACCTCCCGCTCCACGTCGGTCGCTGGCGGCTCGTACGCCCCATCCCGTGACGCCCGCGGATCCGGATCCGGTAGCGCCGTCCGATCGACCTTCCCGTTCGGGGTCAGGGGCAGAGCATCCAACAACACGAAAGCCGAGGGCACCATGTGGGAGGGGAGGGCGTCGGCCACCCATCGCTCGAGGTCCTCGGCGCCGATTCCCTCGCCGTCGCTCACCGCATAGGCCAGCAAGACATCGCGTCTCGCAATCACCACGGCCTGCTTTACGACAGGGTGCTCGACGAGTCGCGCCTCGATTTCGCCCGGCTCGACCCTGAAGCCACGAATCTTGAGCTGGTGGTCCAACCGACCCAGATACTCGATCGAGCCGTCGGCCAGGAACCTCGCCCGGTCCCCCGTGCGGTAGAGTCGCTCGGTCTCATGGAACGGGCTTTCGAGGAACCGCTCACGGGTCAGATCGGGGCGCCTCCAGTATCCTCGGCCGACCTGAACACCCCCGATGAAGAGCTCTCCCGGGGCTCCCACGGGCATGGGCCGAAGCTCCTCGTCCAGCACGTAGAGTCGGGTGTTCGCCACCGGGCGGCCGATAGGGACCCTCCGGGCGCGATCGTCTCGTGAGCACGCCCACCAACTCACATCCACCGCCGCCTCTGTCGGGCCGTACAAGTTGGTCAGTGATGCGTGAGGGGTCGCATCGAAGAAGCGATCGCGCAGAGATGGACTCAACTCCTCGCCGCTGCAGATAACCCGAACGAGGGAACCCGCACCGCCGAGGTCGACGGTCTCCAGAAAGACCGACAGCATCGATGGAACGAAGTGGAGCGTGGTCACCCCTTCGGCCTCGATCACATGCGCCAGGTAGCCCGGGTCCTTGTGCCCTTCGGGTCTCGCCATGACGAGCCGGGCGCCCGTCATCAGGGGCCAGAAGAACTCCCAGACGGACACGTCGAAGCTGTAGGGTGTCTTCTGCAGCACGACGTCGTCGGCGTCGAGCCCGAAATGGCTTTGCATCCAGCGGAGACGGTTGACGATCGAGCGATGCTCGATCATGGCGCCCTTCGGCAGACCCGTCGAGCCTGAGGTGTAGATCACGTACGCCAGGCCGTCGGCTCTGGGGCCGGAGGCCAGGGTGGCTTCGGACGCCAGCTCCGCCCACACCTCGTCGACCATGACGAAGTCCGCGGAGTCGGTGCCTGCCACCTCGTCGGCCAGCCGGGAGTGGGTCAGCACCACCGGAGCCCCCGAGTCCTCGAGCATGAACCGCCGACGTTCCGGAGGATAGTCCGGGTCGACGGGCACGTACGCTCCGCCGGCCCTCAGAACAGCCACCAGGGCGACGACGAGCTCAACGGAGCGTTCCATCACGACCGCGACGGGTACGTCGGTCGAGACCCCGAGTCCTTGGAGCCGGGCGGCAAGAGATCGGCTCCGAGCCTCCAGTTCGGCGTATGTGAGAGAGGACACACCGTCCGATCCAGGCGCGACCACCGCCACCGAGTCCGGCGTCCGCTCCATCTGCTCCAGGAGCACGTCGATCAGAGTCGTCTCCAGGGGATACGGGACCTCCGTCTCGTTCCACTCCGACAGGAGCACCCGATCCGTCGTGCTGGGGCTGGTGAGCGCAGACACCGGGGCGTCCGGATCGTCGATGGCCCGCTTCAGGATCTCGACGTAGTGGCCGAGCAGTCGCTGGGCCGTTCCCCGATCGAACAGATCCGAGTTGTACTCGAGGTATACGAGATCCTCATGCACGTGCATGCTCAGCTCGAACTGCGCCGAGCCACGCTCGAGCAGGATCGGCTCGGCCTCGAGGCCGCCGAACGCCCCGGTATCCAGGGGGGTGTTTGCAAGACTGAAGAGCACCTGGATCAGCGGGTGACGACTCGTATCTCGGCCCACGTCCAGCTCCTGGACCAGGAGCTCGAACGGCACATGCTGATGGGTCGTCGCGTCGAGCGTCCGCTCTCGCGTCCGAACCATCAGCTCCCGGAACGTGGGGTCCGCCGACACATCCACTCGGTGCGCGAGCACGTTCAGGAACGCACCCACAAGCCGCTCGAGCTCCGCGTGAGGTCGGCTCGCCACAGGCACACCGATCGCGAAGTCCTCCTGCCCCGCGTGCACCCGCAACAGCGCGGCGAACGCCGACAGCAGCGTCACGAACGGGGTCACACCGGTGTCGCGCGCCAGCGCCGCCACTTGGTCGCTCATCTCCGCCGGGAGCCGTTGGTGTACCGCAGCCCCCGCGCTCGACATCACACGACCCCGTGGCTGATCGGTCGGAAGATCGAGCGGCGAGAGTCCCGCCAGCTCCGTTCGCCAGTGGTCCAGGGAGGCCGCCAGCGCCTCCGTGGTTCTGAGATCCCGCTGCCACGCCGCGTAGTCCGTGTACTGCAGTCGCAGCTCCGGAAGCTCCGCCGCCCCGTTGTAGAGCGCCGCGATCTCTTCGAGCAGCACACCGACCGACCACTGGTCTCCCGCAATGTGGTGCATGCCGAGGCCGAACAGGTACGCGTCGTCCGCCAGGCGAACCAACGACACCCGGGCCAACGCTCCCTCTTCGAGTCGGTACGGGCGATCCATCTGACGGGACACCTGCTCGCGGGCCCATTCGAACCGATCCGCTTCCGGCACGTCGCGTGCGTCTTCCACCCGAACGTCGTGGTCCGGGCGGTCGCCCACGGATTGGACGGGGCGCCCCGCGTCGAGGTGCACCCGGCTCCGCAGCACCTCGTGTCGGGCGAACACCGCGTCCACCGCGCTCAACAGACGCTCCGACTCCACGGCCCCGCGCAGCACCACCGCCCCGCCCATGTTGTACGCTGCACTCTCCGGATCCAACTGGTGGAGGAACCAGAGACGTTCCTGGATGAACGACAACGGCGCGGGGCCATCGTCATCACGTGGAGCGAGCCGCAGACCCACGACCGATTCAGCCTCTGCCCCACCGAGCGAGGACGCGGTCTCCGCAACCGTCGGGTGGTCGAAGAACCGGCGCAGCGGCACCTCGACGTCGAAGGCGGCGGCGATCCTCGCCACGACACGAGCGGCGTCGAGCGAGTGGCCACCCATGCGGAAGAAGTCGTCGGTGCGGCCGACCTGGTCCACCTCCAGGACCTCCGCCCAGATCCGTGCCACCTCCCGCTCCACGTCGGTCGCCGGCGGCTCGTACGCCCCATCCCGTGACGCGCGCGGATCCGGATCCGGGAGCGCCGTCCGATCGACCTTCCCGTTCGGGGTCAGGGGCAGAGCATCCAACAACACGAACACCGACGGCACCATGTACGCCGGCAACGCCGCCGACACCCACGCCCTCAACTCCTCGGTCTCGACCGTCGCCCGTGTCCCCACCACGTACGCCAACAACCGATCGTCGCGGGCCACGACCACCACATCGTCCACAGACTCGTGATCTCGGATCCGGGTCTCGATCTCTCCCGGTTCCACCCGGTAGCCTCGGACCTTCACCTGGTCGTCCAACCGACCCAGGTGCTCCAACCGTCCATCCGGTCGCCATCGAGCCAGGTCGCCCGTCCGGTACACACGCTCCCCGTCTCCGTTCGGACTCTCCACGAACCGTTCCGCCGTCAGATCCGGTCGACCCACGTACCCGTGGGTCACACCCGACCCACCGATCCAGAGCTCTCCAGGCGCTCCGATCGGCACGGATCGACCCCGCTCATCCACCACGTAGGCGGTCGTGTTCGCGATCGGTCGCCCGATCCGGATCGGCTCACCCGCGACGACCCGGTCTACCGTCGACCAGACCGTCGTCTCGGTCGGGCCGTACATGTTCCACAACTCCCCGACCCGATCCAACAGCTCCTCGGCCACAGCCGGCAGAAGGGCTTCCCCTCCGCACAGAGCCCTCAGACCCGACGCCCCTGCCCAGCCCGTGCCCACCAGCAACTTCCACGTCGCCGGCGTCGCCTGAAGAACGGTCACCCCCTCGTACTCGATCAGCTCCGCCAGCCGACGACCATCCCCGACCTCGTCCTCGTGTGCCACCACGACTCGAGCACCGACGGTCAGGGGCAGGTACAGCTCCAGGACCGCGATGTCGAACGAGATCGTCGTCACCGCCAACAACACGTCCTCTGACACCATGCCCGGCTCACGAGCCATCGACTCCAGGAAGTTCGCCACCGCCCGGTGCGGAACCTCCACACCCTTCGGTCGACCCGTCGAACCCGAGGTGTAGATCACGTAGGCCGCCGACTCCACGTCTACGGACGAGAATGGCTCTGGCTCCGGTCGGTCCCATGTCCCCAGATCCAACCGAGGCATCGACTCGTCCACTCCTGACGCCAACGAGCCCCTCGTGACGAGCACCACCGCCCCGGAGTCCTCCAGCATCTGCTCGAGTCGAGCCGACGGGTAGCGCGGATCCATCGGGACGTAGGCCGCCCCGACCCCCATGATGCCCAACAGCGTCGGCACGAGGTTCTTGTCCCGACCCAACAGGACCCCCACCCGGTCGCCCGATCCCACCCCGAGCCCCCGAAGTGCCGCCCCGACGCGAGCCGCCTCCGTCACCAGCGCCTCGTATGTCTGCGACTCACCTCCGACGACCACAGCCACCGCATCCGGCGTCCGGTTCGCATGCTCCACGATCCGGTCCACCAACGTCCCACCGGACGCCTCCCGCCCCGTCTCGTTCCACTCCGCCAGAAGAGCCCGATCCGTCGCGGGCACGATGGGGAGCTCGAACAGAGCGGCCCCCGGGTCCTCGGCGATGCCCTGCAAGAGCGTCCGGAATTCGCTCATTCGACGCTCGACGGTGTCGTGGTCGAACGACGAAGCGTCGTACCGGCAGTAGAAGTCCCATCCGGTCTCCGTCGACCACCCTTCCATGGAGAGCGGGAACTGGCCCTCCTGCTGACTCAGCTGATACGGGGCGAGGGTGAGCTTGCCGACGGTCGCACGGGCCGACTCGTCACTCAACACCAAGCCGTCCAGGGCTCCGAATCGCCGAAAGTCCTGGAGAACGAAGGTCGTTTGGAAGGGCGCGCCGGCTCCTCCCTGCCCTCCCGAAGTCATGAGCGGTAGGGGATAGTCTTGATGGACCATCCCGTCCAGGAGCACCTTCCGCACCCGCCGGACGAGATCTCCGAAGCTCTCCTCCGGATCGACGTCGACACGGAGGGGCAGAACGTTGACGAAGTCCCCGATGGTTCCCTCGAAGCGGACCGAAGGACGTCCCCGCACGGGCGTCCCGACCGTCAAATCGTGTTCGCCTGTCCACCGGCTGAGCCAGGCGGTCCACACGGCCAGCAGGAGCGCAAAGTCGGTGGCCCCGAGCGATCGGGCGAGTTCGCGAAGACGAAGGGCGACATCCCCCTCCACGACGAATGCGATCGTACCGCCCTCTGTGCCGAGCCCCGAGCCGAACGCGCGGTCCGGCCACAGCTCGAGTGGCGGAGGTGGAGGCGTCAGTACCTCGCGCCAGTACGCCGCGCCTGGTGGCGTGGCCTCCAGCATCCGCCGCTGCCACGCGATGAACTCCCCGAATTGTGCGGAGTCGTCGGGTGGCGGAAGTGCCGCCCCGTCCACCAGCGCGCCGTAGATCTCGAAAAACTCGCCCACGAGCAGGAACAGAGACTGCCCGTCGATCGCGAGATGATGCCCGACGACGAGGAGGACGCTGGCATCGGCCCCGACGAATAGGTGACCGCGCACCAGCGGGGGCGTTTCGAGGTCGAACGGCACGCGGTGCGCCGTCTCGACTGCGGCTCGGAGTTCCACGGGATCCGTCGCGGCCGACTCCACCTTCAACTCGGAGCGGGCACGTCCGTGGACCCACCGCTCCGGTTCCCCCTCGGCCCCGACGCGGTACGACGTCCGAAGCGCCTCGTGCCGGTCCACGAGCACCTGGAGGGCTTCGTGGAGCATCGCGGCGTCCACCGATCCCAGAATGCGCACGGAGAAGGCAAGGTTGTACGCGGCACTCTCAGGAGAGAGCTGGTGGACCAACCACAGCCCTCGCTGGTTCGCCGCCATCGGGCCCACGACGACGGTCTGCTCCGCTTCGAGTTGCAGGAGCTCGACCACATCGGACCGCCGTTCGCGGAGGGCCAGGCGTACGTCCTCGGCGAGCGCCCCTGGTGGCGCTCGAAACCGCAAACGATCCCCCTCCGCCCACAGCTCGACGCCCACGCCGCGAGCCCGTTCGATGAGAGCGCTCAGGTCCGATTCCCGCGCCTCGGTCATATCTCCCCTTCAACCAGGGCGGTCGTCGCGGCCGACGGGGAGTCGAGAGTGCCGCCGCTCTCGGCCAGCGCCGCGATCTCTTCAGCGATCCCGCGAACGAACGGACGATCGAGCAGGCGGGCGGTGGGCAGGACCACGCCCGACCCCTCCTCGATGCGGTTCTTCGTCTCGACTGCCATGAGCGAGTCGAAGCCGAGCGACGAGATATCCGTGTCGAGGTCGACCTGTCCGGGTCTCATCCCCAACACCGCCGCGAGGATCTGAGTGACGAAAGCCTCGACCCGTTCGCGCTGCTCCTCCGGGGGTAGGTCGCCGAGGGCTTCCACGTCGAGCTTCGCTTCCTTGGAGGAGTCTTCGGCGGCCGCCGGTGCGGCGAGATCCCGAAGCAGCGCGGGCGGGCGGGCATTCGCCGCGAGGAGCGTGCCCCAGTCGATGTCGATGACCATGGCGCGCCTGATCCCGGCTGCCATCATCGCTCTCATCCGATCCAGCGCGAGCCCCGGGGACAAGAATCGCATCCCACTCGCTTCCATCACCTGCTTCTCACGATCGTCGAGCCGCGCGGCCATACCGGAGCCCCCCCACGCGCTCCAGTCGATGGCGAGGCCCGAGGATCCGTGTTCTCGTCGCCGGTGCTCGGCCAGGGCGGCCATGCTCGCGTTCGCTGCCGAGTAGGCAGCCTGGCCAGGCCCCCCGAGCCAAGCGGCGGCCGACGAGAAGAGGACGAAGTGGTCGATTCCATCCAGGTCTACGCAGGCTTCGTGGAGGTTCCAGGCCCCATCGATTTTCGGAGCCAACACGCGCTCGAAGCTCTCCCGGTCCGTATCCCGGATCAAACGATCATCGAGGACCCCAGCGGCGTGGAACACTCCGCGCAGGGGCACACGCTCGTCGGCCATCCGTTGGAAGAGCCTCTCCACATCGTCACGCTCGGCCACATCGGCGGCCACGAAGTGGATCGCGGCCCCCTCGTCCCTCAAGGCATCGAAGCGCGCCGCCGCGTCACCGCGTGGCTCGGATCGGGACGTAACGAACACGGCCCCGGCGCCGTTGTCCGCGAGCCAATCCACCAGCTCGACGCCGACGCCCCCCGTGGCACCCGTCACGAGGTAGGCACCGTCCTCGCGGATCAACGAGTCGGCAACCAGCGCCGCGGATCGCACGACGACCTTACCGACGTGCCGAGCTTGGGCCATGAATCGGAACGCGTCGGTCACCTCTTCGGGCAGGAACACGCGAACGGGCGGAACTCGGAGATTGACGTCGTCGAAGCGCCGAGCCACGTCCACGAACAGGGCGTGGAACTCCTCGGCCGACAGGGGAATCGTACCGAGTTCGAAGGCGTGGTAGCGGACACCCGGATGGCGCTCGGCGATCTCCTCCGGCTCGAAGAGCTCCTGTTTCCCGAGTTCGACGAAACGTCCGCCGGGTCCGAGCAGGTCGAGACTGCGCTGGAGCAGGTCGCCCGTCAGTGAGTTGAGGACGACGTCCACCCCCTCACCTCCCGTCACCTCGAGGATGTCGTCGAAGAACGACGGGCTCCGGGAGTCGAACACATGTTCGATGCCCTGTGCGCGAAGGAAGTCCCGCTTCCGGGCACTCGCCGTCGTGAAGACCTCCGCTCCCAAGGACCGCGCTACCTGGATGGCGGCCTGTCCCACGCCGCCCGCGCCCGCATGGATGAGCACTCGCTCTCCCGGCTGCACCTGAGCGACGTGGCGCAGCCCCCATTCGGCCGTGAGGAATACGATCGGCACAGCGGCGGCGTCTTCGTAGGACAACGCCTCGGGCTTGAGAACCACCGACGTGGACGGTGTGGTGAGGTAGCCGGCAAAGGCCGAAGGATGCATCCCCATGACCGCGTCGCCAGGAGCGAGGTCTTCGACCCCCGCTCCGATTCGCTCGACCACACCGGAGAACTCGCCGCCCGGTGGTCCGGGATCTCCCGGGTATTGTCCCAACACGTTCAGAACATCCCGGAAGTTGAGACCGGTCGCTTCGACACGGACCTCGACCTCGCCGGGCCCCGGGGCCCTTCGCGGGCTCGGGACGTACTGGATCGCTTCGAGGGTTCCCCGCCGGCTCACCTCCAGGTGATAGTTCTCCCCGTCCACGACGGCCGGTGTGCGAACGTCACCCGGGAGGCCGCGTGTCAGACGCGCGCCGAAGACCCGGTCCCCACGGATCGCGACCCGATCCTCATCGGTGCCGCCGAAGAGCCACGGCTCGACCGCGTGCAGATCCAAGTCGCCGTGCGGGTCGATGTCGACAACCCGCGTAGGCAGCTCGCCATACTCCGTGCGTACCACCGAGTGCATCCCCCACGTGGCCGCGCCCGCTGGCCAGGCCGAGCCCTCGGGTGCCCCGGGACCCGCGGCGCCACGCGTTACGGAGAGGACGCGCCCACCGCCTTCCACGAGTCCAGCACCCAAAACTTCCGCCAGGGGAAGGAGTGCGGACGCCAACCCTCTACCTCGGATCTGTGCAGGTTCGGGCGGCGAGTCGTCGAGGCCCGACAGGTTCAGGACTCCGGCGAAGGGTCCTCGGAGTGACTCGGCAGCTTCGGCGGCCGACCCGTCGCGCCGGTCCGGATCCAAGCGTACGACCTCGGCACCTCGTGCCTCGAGAAGCCCGCACAGGGAGTCCCCGTCCGCCCCTCCCCCGTCCAGGACCAGCCAGCGTCCAGTCGGCGCCACCAGCTCCCCGGGCTCGTCGACGGACACCCACTCCACCCCGTAGACGGTTCGCGCCAGAAGGCGCTCGGACGTCGCCACGCGGCGGGCCCTGAAGCCGGTCAGCTCTACGAGGAGCGCTCCGCTCTCATCGAAGAAGTAGAGATCCGCGGGAGGGATCTCCGCGCCCTCTTCGAGCTCCCGGAGTGTCACGCGAATCGTGCATGCCGCGCCCAGGGGGCCGAGGAGTCTGACCCGCTCGACGCTGAAGGGCAGCATCGTGCCGACGTCTCCATCGACCGCCTGAACCGCACTGGCGAGGTGGAACCCGGCGTCGACCAGGCAGGGGTGAGCCGAAAAGTGCTCGGCCTGCACCGCCTGAGGATCCGCCAGTGCGGCCTCGCCGTGTGCTTCTCCCGGGCTGGTCGAAGCCACGGAAAGGGTCCGGAACGCCGGCCCGTACTCGAGACCGATCGCCTCCAAGCCAGCCCAGAGGGCGGGCAGGTCCACGGTCTGCCCGTCGAGGATCGGAGCCGACGTCGGTTTGCCCGGCTCCTCCGACCCCATGGCGTCCGCGCCGGTCGACCGAATCGACCCGGTTGCGATCTCCGTCCAGTCGCCGACCTCCGGTCCCTCGGCCTCCGCCGCGACGATGCGCAACCGCGCAGCTCCGGCCTCGACCGGATCGACAATGACCTGGACGACGACGTGGCCCTCGTCGGGCAGCATCAGAGGTCTCTCGAAGGTCAGTTCGGCGACCTCGGCGTCTGTCCACCCAGGCCCGTGTCGAGCGGCGGCGAGCGCCATCTCGATGAACGCCGCTCCGGGCACGAGAGGACGCCCTTCCAACCGGTGATCCAGGAGGAACCCGGCGTTGTTTCCATCCAGGCTACGCTGAAAGACCCAGCCATCGATCGCGGGAGACCGCAGAGCGGCTCCCAGGAGTGGGTGCACGGCCGGGCCACTCAGACCGAGGCCCGAAGACCGGCCGCCGCCGTCCAGCGAGACCCAGTGGCGCTCCCGCTGGAACGGATAGGTCGGAGCTACGGTCCGACGACCGGCGTGGCCGTCTGCCCACGCTGCCCAGTCGATTTCGGCGCCTCCGCGGTGGAGTGCCCCGACCGAATCGGCCAGCTGCCCCCAGGCGGGTCGTCCGCGGCGGACGGAAGGCAGCCAGCGGAGGTGGGCGTCCGACGCGGTCTCTCTCCCGAGGGCGGTAAGCGTCGAGTGAGGCCCGATCTCCACCAAGGTCGTCACGCCCGCGCCCACGAGCGTCCGCACCGTATCGGCAAAGCGCACCGGCTCCCGAATGTGGCGCCTCCAGCGCTCCGGACTCGTCGCCTCCCCGGCCGTGAGCACTTCACCCGTGAGATTCGAGATCAGGGGAATCTCCGGCACCTTCGGTCCGACGTCGCGTACCGCCTGCTCGAACGTGTCGAGGATCGGATCCATCGCGGCGGAGTGAAACGCGTGAGAGACCCGCAGCTCGGTCGTCCGGGCGCCCAGCGGTTCGAGGCGCCGGAGCACCTCGGCCATAGCCGACTCCGTTCCGGACAGGACGGTGCTCTCCGGCGCGTTGATGCCCGCGATCGAGACGTCGTCGATGTCGTCCAGCGCCGGCCGGACGAGGTCTTCGGAAGCTCCCACCGCCACCATGCGCCCTCCCGTGGGAAGACCCTGCATGAGTCGCCCACGCAGTGCAACGAGCGGTAGCGCGTCCTCGAGTCGGAAAACGCCTGCCAGTGTAGCGGCCACGTACTCGCCGATGCTGTGACCGGCGACGAACGACGGGGTCACGCCCCAGCTCTTCCACAACTCCGAGAGCGCGTACTCCATGGCAAAGAGCGCGGGCTGGGTATACGCGGTCTGATGGATCACGTCGCCGGTGGTCTCGTCCAGCAAGAGCGGGAGGAGCGGCCGATCGAGATGCGGGCGCGCGACCTCGTCGCAGCGTTCGAGCGCGGCCCGGAACACCTCGGAGGTCTCCCACAGCTCGCGGGCCATTCCAGCCTGTTGGGCGCCTTGTCCGGTGAACAGAAAGGCGATCGGTCCCGGTCCTTCTTCCGCCGCATGCTCGATCGATGTCGGTCCGGAATCGGCGATCGCTTCGAGCCCTTCGCGGAGCTCGGGAACCGTGGATGCCGCGACCGTGGCCCGGTAGGGGTGGTGGACCCGCCCCATCGTCGACGTCACCGCGAGGTCCGCCATCCGTCCGCGATCGGCCTGCTCCAGCGCGTCGCTGTATCGACGTGCAGCGTCGCGCACCGCTTTCGGTGAGTAGCCCGACACCGCGACGATCTCCACAGGGCGATGAGGGCGATCCTCCTCCGGCGGAGTCGGGGCTTCCTCGACGATCACGTGTGCGTTCGTCCCGCTCAGTCCGAACGCACTGATCCCCGCGATCCTCGGCCGCCCGTCCAGCTCCCACGGCATGGACGCCGTCGGCACCTTCACCGGGATGGAATCCCAATCCACGTGGGGCGTCGGATTCTCGAAGTGGAGATGGGGTGGGATCTCGCGGTGTTGCAGCGCGAGCACCGCTTTCATCAGACCGGTGACGCCCGCGGCGGTCTCCAGGTGCCCGATGTTCGTCTTCACCGACCCTACGACGAGAGGATCGTCTGCCGGTCGGTCACGGCAGAGCACATCGACCAACGCGCTCATCTCGATCGGGTCCCCCAGCTGTGTGGCGGTCCCGTGGGCCTCGATGTAACTGATCGCAGACGGATCGAGTCGTCCGTCGCGCAGAGCGGCCTCGATCACAGAGCGCTGGGCCGCCGGGTTGGGAACGGTGAGACCGTTGCTCCGACCATCGTGATTCGCCGCGGCTCCCCGAATGACGGCGAGGACCGGATCGCCCGCCGCTTGTGCGTCGGATAGGCGCTTGAAGAGGAACATGCCCGCACCCTCACCCCGAGCATACCCCGATGCGGCGCTGTCGAACGTGCGGCATCGACCGTCTGCGGACAGCGCGCGCAACCGGCACAACGCTTGAGTCGGCTCGGGAGTGAGCATGAGGGTCACACCACCGGCCAGGGCGAGATCGCACTTCCGTGCGCGCAGGCTCTCGACCGCCAGGACGACCGCCAACAGGCTCGACGAGCACGCGGTATCCACCGGCAGATTCGGCCCATGGAGCCCCAGAGCATACGAGATTCGCCCCACCGCGATGGACGCCTGAGTCCCCGTGCCCCGGTAGGCGTGAATCTCGTCGTACTCCTGGTTCAGCTGCATGCGATCGTAATCACTGCCACTGATGCCCACGAAGACGCCGGTCTCCGTGCCGAACAAGCCGCGTGGGGGAAGCCCCGCCCGCTCGATCGCCTCCCACGAGAGCTCGAGGAGCAGCCGCTGCATCGGGTCCATCGCCGCGGCTTCTCGTGGAGAGATTTCGAAGAACGCCGGGTCGAACTGGTCGACCGGATCGCTGAGGAAGGCCCCCCTCCGCGTGTAGACCTTCCCGACCGCGTCTGGGTCCGGGTCGTAGATCTCGTCGATATCCCAACGGTCCTGAGGCACCTCGGACGTCGCGTCGGTGCCCGTCCGGAGGAGCTCCCAGAACGCTTCGGGGCTATCGGCTCCACCGGGAAGACGACACGACATGCCGACGATCGCGATCGGTTCTCCGGATCGTCCCTCCGCTTCGTAGAGTCGACGACGCAGGTCACGGATGGCGACGAGCGCACGCTTCAGCTCGTCCGCCCGCCCCGACGTCACTCGCTCTTCTTCCGACATGCTTATCTCCAGAGCACGGGTCGACAGTTCGGCCGACCGCAGGGTAGGACGTCTCCGACGCGCCGCGAATTCGATCGACGTTCCATTGTCACGACCCGATCTGGTCGAGTTCGTCGAGCAGGGCGGACGACAGCTCTTCCTCCGAGAGGCCATCCACGTCCAGGTCCGGGAGTGGCTCCGTCTTTGCGGACGACGACTGGACGGCGTCGGGCTGAGAGTCGCGCAGGAGGTGGCTGGCCATGCCCTCCACGGTCGAGTGCTCGAACACGAACGTGGACGGGAGTTTCACGTCGAGACCGCGGCCGACGCGATTGCTCAACTCGACGGCCATGAGCGAGTCCATCCCGAGGTCGTTGAGCACCTGCCGGCGCGACGGTGAGCGGCTGGCGTCGAGGCCCAACACCTGGACGACCTCTGCGGCCAGGAGTCCCTCCAATCGGGTGGTTCGTTCGGCCTCGGGGGTGCCATCCAGGATCGCCCGCCAATCGGAGTCCGACGTCTGGCGCGGTGTAGACTCGGCGACCTGCACCTGACTGAAGAACGGGATCACCGCGCCTTCTCCGGTACGCGTAGGGAAACGCGTCCAGTCGATCGGTAGCACCGCGGCGTGAGTGATCTCCTCGCGCACGACCCGGCGCAGTGCGGCTGTGCCGGCCTCGAGGTCGATGGCCCCGAGACCACTCGACGACCAATCCAGCCCCGCGCGAGCGGCCATCCCGACTTCCGCCCAGGGCCCCCATGCGATCGACACCGCCGGTCGGCCCTGTTTACGACGAAGCTGTGCGAGTCCGTCCAGATAAGCGTTCGCGGCGGCGTAATTGGCCTGACCCGGCGACCCGAGCAGACCCGCACCGGCGGAGAACAGGACGAAAGAACGGAGCGGCAGGTCGGCGGTCACGAGATGGAGATTCCACGCCCCGGCGACCTTGGGGGCCAGCACCGTCTCGAACCGGGCCCAGCTCTGGCCGTGAATCGCAGCGTCATCGAGAACACCGGCCGCGTGGATGACGGAACGGACGCTCCACCCGGCTGCCTCAATCTCCCGCCGGATCCCCAGCACCGTCTCGAGGTCGGAGATGTCCCCGCGCACGAGAAGGACTTCCGCGCCCCGGTCCCGCATCTCCTGCAAGCACTCCTCCGCCGCACGGGTCGGCTCCCCTCGACTCGTCAACGCGATACGCCTCCAACCGCGCTCGACGAGATGCCGCGCGGTCTCGAGACCGAGGCCACCGAGACCTCCCGTGATCCAAACCGCACCGTCGTCCGGCGCATCCGCCGACTCCACGGAATCGAACAACACGACTTTGCCGATGTGTTTGGCCTGCGCCATATGTCGAAACGCCGAGATCGCGTCGTCGACGAGGAAGGCGCGGTGCGGAAGGGGAGTCAGCGCCCCGTCCTCGAAGCCCGCGACGAGGTCGGCGAGACGACGGTGCACGCGCTCCGGCTCGTTCTCGCACGCCTCACCCAGGTACAGGACGTGGTAGTCCGCCTCGGGTCGCACGGACCGGAAACGGCTCTCGTCCCAGACGCCGGTCTTCCCGATCTCGACGAATCGGCCCTGTGCGCCGAGGACGTCGATCGACGCCGGAATGAAGTCGTCCGCCAACGAGTTCAGGACGACGTGCACCCCCTCGCCGTCGGTGTCCCGCAATATTTGCTCTCGGAAGTCGAGCGACCGCGAATCGTAGATGCGCGTCACTCCCATACGTCGCAGCACATCCCGCTTTCGCTCGCTCCCGGCCGTGGCGAAGACCTCCGCGCCCACGCGGTGCGCCAGCTGAACGGCGGCCATGCCGACCCCGCCCGCAGCGGCGTGGATCAGCACGCGCTCACCCTTGGACAGGTGCGCCAGCTCTCCCAGCGCCCAGTCGGCGGTCAGGAAAGCGATGGGGATCGTCGCGGCTTCACCCGTGGTGAGCGAGGCCGGACACGAGATCGTCATCGGCGCCGCGACGTTGACGCGAGAACAGAAGCCCTGGGGGGTGATTGCCATCACCCTCTCGCCCACCGACACGTGGTCGACATCTCGGCCCTTCGCCTCGACGATCCCGACACACTCGCTGCCCAACGGGCCCGCGTCACCCGGATACATTCCGAGTACGTTGAGAACGTCCCGGAAGTTCAAGCCGGTCGCTTCGACCCGCACGCGGACCTTGCCAGGCGCAGGCTCGCCCACCGCGTCCGGAGCGAGCTCGAGCCCGTCGAGCTGTCCCTTCTGTGTCGACTTCAGCGCGTAGTCGGGCGTCGGCCGATTCACGACCCCAGCATCGCGCGTCGCGGGCACCCGGACCAGCCGAGCGGCGTGCCATTGGTCACGCCGGAGGGCAAGCCGGTCTTCATTGCCGTCGCCGAGGATGGCCTGCGCGACTCTGCCGGGTTCGGCTCCCATGTCCAGGTCGATCCGCCGACAATCGCCGATCTCGGCCGCAACGGTGTGACCCATCCCCCAGACCGCGCTCGCGGACGGATCGACCGACTCATCGTCCGTCACCGCCCACGCGCCGCGGGTCACCACGCAGATTCGGCCGGACGCGGCGCCTCGTTGGGCGATGTCGAGGAAGGTCCCGAGCGAGTCGCGAAGCGATCGTACGAGCTCGTCGCCCGAGGATGCGGCTTCACCGGGTGGAATGATCAGGGCGGTTCCCTCGAGCGTCGAGTCCCCGAACTCGAGGTCTCCCTCACCCAGCGGAAGTCTCAGGATCGAGCGCCCGCGCTCCTCGAGCGCGGCCGCGACAGCGTCGGCGTCGGGCCCATCGCCCACCACGGCCCAGCGACCCTCCGCCGTGACCGGTTCCCCGAGCTCGGTCTCGACCCACGTCAACGAGTAGAGCCACTCCGAGACCCTACGATCCGCCGAGTTCTTCACCGACGCCGCCCGTTGGAATCGCAGCCCCTCGACCACGAACGAGGTGTCCCCGCCGTCCACCGCGACGTCGCATACGAGGACTGGGGCTCCCGGTGCGCCCTCGCGCAGCGTCGCCTCGACCAGAAGTTCGTCAGGTACGTCGTCCGCTTCGCCCGCGTGGTGCCACGAGACGTGTTCCACCTCGACGGGGAGGTAGACCTCGTCCGAATCGAGATCCAGGCACGCTCCGCACAGTTGGAAGGCGGCGTCGAGTAGGGCCGGGTGAAGCGGGTACCGTCGTCGTTCGCGCAGTGGGATCAACGAAGAGTCGAGCACGCCCACGGCCCACCCGTCGCCTCGACGAATCCGGCCCAATCCCCGGAAGCGGGGACCGTACTCGACCCCGCTCGCCGCGATCCGAGCGCGGAAGTCGTCCGCATCCACAGGTGTCCCGTCCGGTCGGGACGTCACGGCCCTCAGCGCGCGGGAATCGGTCGGCGGCGCCAGCCGTCCCGAGACATGGGTACGCCAACGTCCGGCCGAATCCCGACTCACGACCTCGACCACCCCTCCGTCCGCGTCCACGATCGTTTGCACGATCCGTTCTTCCTCGACCACGAGGGGTTCGAGGATCCGCATGGCGGACCCTTCGATCGGCTCGCCGGAGGCTACTTCTGCGACGGCTGCTCGACACATCTCGATGAGAGCCGCGGCAGGTACGATGGGACGGCCGAAGACCCGGTGCTCCGCGAGCCACGCCGGAGCGGTCTCGCTGAGTCGTGCCTCGAACAGGGCGGCCGAGAAGCTGGGCGACTCGACGAACCGACCGAGCAGCGGGTGGAGGCCCTCGTCCGCCTGGGTGACGCGGTGGGGTGCAAACCAGTGCCGCTCGCGCTGGAACGGATACGTAGGCAGAGGCACCGGCTCCAGGGGCCCCGGGTATACCCGATCCCAATCGATGGGGACACCCGCGACGAAGAGTCGCGCAATCGCCTCTCGTGTCGCCGCTACGGCGTCGTGGTCCGGACGCAGAGCGGGCACCCGGATCTCATTCGCTCCCGCCTCCGGTACGCTGGCCGCAATACTGAGGAGTACGGGCGCAGGACCCAGCTCGAGGAGCGCGGTGACGCCCTCCGCTCGCATAGCCCGGATCGACGCTTCGAAGAGCACCGGCCTGCGGAGGTGCTCGGCCCAGTAGTCGGGGCCGAACGTCTCGGAATCCGCCAGAGCGCCCGTCCGGTTGGCGATGATGTCGACCTCGGGACGGTCATGTCGGACCTTGGCGGCGACGGCGCGCAGCCCTTCGACCGCCGGGTCCATACGATGCGAGTGGAACCCGTGGGAGACCGACAGCCGGCGGGACTCGATACCGGTCGCGCGCAGGCCCTCGAGGAACGCCTCGAGGGCATCGGAGTCGCCCGAGACCACCGTACCCGCGGGTCCGTTGACCGCAGCGACCGAGACGCGCCCGTCCTCGTCGGCGAGTCGGCTCGACACGACGCTCTCCTCTGCGAAGACGGTGGCCATGCCGCCTCCTTCCGGAAGCTCACCCATCAGTCGGGCCCGTTCGGCGACCAACGTCGCTGCGTCCTCGAGCGAGAAGACACCGGCGACCGTGGCCGCGACGAACTCACCCACACTGTGGCCCAATACGACCGAAGGCTCCACGCCCCAGCTGCGCCAAAGGACCGAGAGACCGTAGCCCAGCGTGAAGAGGGCCGGCTGGGTCACCCGCGTCTGCCGGAGCGTCTCCGCCGCATCGACGTCCGTCGGATCCGCGCGCAACAGATCGACGATGGAGACGCCCAACTTCGGGGCAAACAGTGCGTCGCAGCGCTCGACGGCGTCTCGGAATACCGGTTCGGCGTCCAGGAGTTCGCGCCCCATACCGGGACGCTGCGCCCCCTGTCCCGTGAAGAGAAAGGCGACACGTGGCGGACGCTTCAGGTTGGCTTCTCCAAGGGTGACGGAGGCCCCAGTCGACGCCGAGGCGCCTCCCGCCGCAACCGCGCGTAGCGACTCCGCGAGCGCCCCCGCATGCCGGACCACGAACGCGGCTCGATGCTCCCACCCCGCCCGTCCGCGCGAGAGGGTCCGCGCCAAGTCGGCGACATCGACTTCGTCGGCGTCCAGCCGATCCGCGAGTCTGTGAGACAGCGCCTCGAGCGCCGGACCACTTCGGGCGGAGATCGGCACCACGTGGGGGCCGCCGGTGCGGGGCCGCGCGGAGGCCTCGTCCGGCTCCGTCGCGGCCTCCAGGACGACGTGGGCGTTCGTGCCCGAGAAGCCGAACGAGCTGACCCCGGCCACGCGACGATTCCCAGACGGCCACGGTGTGGGCTCGGTCGGCACGCGGATCGGAGCCGTATCCCATGCGATGTGGGGATTGGGGACCCGGAAGTGGAGGTGGGGCGGGATCACGCCGGATCGGAGCGCGAGAACCGTCTTGATGAGCCCGGCGATGCCCGCGGCCCCCTCGAGATGGCCGATGTTGGTCTTCACGGACCCGATGTAGAGGGGGTTCTCCACCGGTCGGTCGCGGTGGACTTCGGCGAGCGCGTGCACTTCGATGGGATCGCCCAGCTCGGTTCCCGTCCCGTGCGCCTCGACGTACCCGACCTCCTCCGGCCGCACGCCCGCGATTCTGAGGGCGGTTCGGATGACGTCCTCCTGGGCTCCTCCGCTGGGCGCCGTCAAGCCACCACTGCGCCCGTCTTGATTCGAGGCAGTGCCTCGGACGAGGGCCAGAACACGATCCCCATCCGCTCGAGCGTCGGAGAGCCGCTTCACCAGCACGACGCCGCACCCTTCACCTCGCACGTACCCGTCGGCCGCGGCGTCGAACGTTCTACAACGGCCTCCGGGCGAGAGCATCCGACCTCTCGAGGCGATCACATGTCCATCCGGGGCGAGGATGAGTGATACGCCAGCCGCGATGGCCATACGAACCTCCTGGGCGCGCAGGCTCTGACACGCGGCGTGAAAAGCCACCAGGGAGGAAGAACAGGCCGTATCGATCGTCACGGCCGGTCCGCGAAGGCCGAGCTGGTAGGCAATCCGTCCCGCAGCGACGCTGTGCGCGACACCCGTGCCGAAGTACGTCCCGATGCCCTCTGTGTCTCCCGCTCCCCCGCGCATCTTCGACCAATCGTGGGCCGCCATACCGAGGAAGACGCCGGTCTCCGAGTTCCGCAGCGACTCCGGGGACTGCCCGGCACGCTCGAGGGCTTCCCAGACCACCTCGAGGAGCAGGCGTTGTTGGGGGTCCATCTCGTCGGCCTCTCGGGGCGCGATTCCGAAGAACGACGGGTCGAACCCGTCGACGGGCTCCGTCAGGAACGCGCTCCGGCGGACGTACATCGCGCCCGGAGTGTCGGGGTCCGGGTCGTAGTACGCGTCCACATCCCACCGATCCTCGGGGATCTCGGTGGTCGCATCGAAGCCCTCGACGAGGCGTGCCTCGAACAGCTCGGGATCCGACGCCTCGCCGGGGAAGCGGCAGCCCAGTCCGATGATCGCAAGGGGTTCCGACCTCTGCGCGCGGAGGTCGCGGAGTTCGGACTCGAGCTGCTCCATGCGTACGAGCGCACGCTTGAGCAGGTCCTTCCGATCGGGGGTCTCGGGCGCGCGCGGGTCAGACATCTTTGAGCTTCTCCGCGAGGAGGTCGGCGACCTCGGCCTCGCTCATCTCGTCGAGGCGATTCAACTCTTCCCGAGCAGGTTCCGGAACCGGCTCGTCCGCTTCGGGGGTCGGTTCGACCTCCGTGAAGTCGGCGATCAAGAAGTCGGCCAGATCTTCCAGCGAAGGATAGTTGAAGAGGAGCGTCGCCGGGAGCGTGGTTTCGAGCGCGGTGGCCACTCGGTTACGCATCTCCACAGCCATGAGCGAGTCCAGGCCGAGCTCGGTGAGAGGCCGGGAGGGATCGATGTCGTCCCCGGGGGCGCCCAGAACCTTAC
The DNA here is from genome assembly GCA_030430625.1 of Gemmatimonadota bacterium. Classification (GTDB taxonomy): domain Bacteria; phylum Gemmatimonadota; class Gemmatimonadetes; order Longimicrobiales; family Gaopeijiaceae; genus UBA2589. Next base: position 2,427 of record JAUIKL010000028.1, on the reverse strand, counting down.
CGGCGATGATCCGCAACCCGTCGAGCATAACGTCGGGGCGGCGAGCCGGTCGAGCCTCGCGGACCTGGGCCGAAAGGGTCGGCTCCGCGGCACCCGTTGCCGCAGGCGCCTCTCCTCGCGATGCGGTCACCTCGGTCGAGGGGGCTCCCTCGCCGGACCGACCCGCGACGATCATCTCGAAGAACGGTCTGTCCGCTCCCGTCGGGATCCGATCGAGGTACGTGGCCCAGTCCACGGACAGCACCGCCGTGGTGCCGCCCCCCCTCGCCATCAGCCGCTCGAGGGCATCCAAGCCGTGATCCGGGTCGAGAGCGTGCAGACCAGCCGCTCGGGCGCGTTCCAGAATGTCGCCGCGAGTAGCAGCCCCGATGTCCCCCCAGGGGCCCCAATCGATGGCGATCGCGGGAAGGCCGAGCGACGCGCGATGGGCCGTCAATCCACCGAGGAATGCGTTGGCGGCAGCGTGGTTCGCCTGTCCGGGCGACCCAAGGAGTGCGGCACCGGACGAGAAGAGGACGAAGTGATCCAACTCTACGTCTGCGGTGGCGAGGTGGAGATTCCAGCTCCCCACGACCTTTGCGTCCATGACCGTGCGCGTGCGCTCCCAGTCGAGCGAAAGAAGCGGCGCGTCGTCCGTGACGCCTGCGGCATGCACGACTCCTCGCAGGGGGGTGTCGCCCGCAGCCGAGACCATCTCCGCGACCGAGCCGCGATCGGCCACGTCGCCGCTGACGGTGAGGACACGGCAGCCCAATCCCTCGATCGTCGTGATGGCCTCCCGGGCTTCATCGCTCGGCTCACGACGACCCGCGAGGATGACCGTACCGGCCCCCCGCTCGGCCATCCAGCGTGCCACGCGGAGACCCAACCCCGCGAGGCCGCCCGTGACCAGATAGGACGCAGAGGGAGAGAAGGCGATCGGAGTCAACTCACTCTCGACTTCGGTGCGTCGGATCCGCGCGCCATGAACGCGGCCCCCGCGGATGGCGATCTGGTCTTCGATCGGGTCCACCGCGAGCACAGTCGCCAGCGGCTCCACACCGCCTTCGAAGGGGAGATCTACGCACACACATCGGAGTTCGGGGTGCTCCAGAACGATGCCTCGACTCAAGCCCCACAGCGGTGCCGCCCCTGGGTCGACCGACTCTCCGGCGAAGACGGTCTGTCCTCCGCGGGTGGCGATCACCAGCCTCGGCCCTCCCCGCCCTGCCAGCAGTCGTACCACGTCGAGAGCCGACGTGAAGGGGCCGCGGATCGCATCGAGTGGATCCATCTCACCCCGGAGGGCTGGCGAGTCCAGGGACAGGAGGTGGATCACGCCGTCGAACGCTCCCGCGACCATCGCTTTCTCGACGTCCTCACCACTACCCTCGGGGGTGACCACGAGCGGCGTCACGTCCACCCCGGAGGAACGGAGCGACGAGACCACCTCCTCGGAGGCGGGCCCGCCGCCGGTGAGCGCCAGCCACGATGCGGCAGGGTCGACGACGACGTCCGAGGGCCGCCGAGCGAGCAGCACTCGCTGTTGCGCCAGGACCCCTCCCCTCTCCGGCGCCACGTGCGGGAACGCGGCAGCCGCATCGAAGCCACAGTCCCGTAGGAGCTCGAGCCATCGACCCGGGCCGAGCAGGGCATAATCCGGTCGGATGTCGGTGTCGGTGAATGACCACCAGCCCTCCGTGAGCCCCACCGTGAGGTCTCCGAAGCGCTGCGGCAGCACACCCTCCAGGACCACCAGCATGCCGCCCGGTGCGAGAAGACTACGCAACTGAGCGAGCGTGTGGCGTAGATCAGGTGTGGCATGCAGCACGTTGGAGGCGACGATGACGTCGAAGGTCCCCGATTGAACACCCTGACTCGTGGGTTCGTGTGTGAGGTCGAAGACCCCCGTCCGAAACCCGGGGTGCTCCCCGAATCGCTCCTGGGCGCGGCTCGCGAAGAGCGGTGAGATGTCGGTGAACAGGTACTCGGTCCGCTCGCGCGGGAGAGCGGGCAGGAGCGACCGTGTCACCCCTCCGGTTCCGCCGCCGACCTCGAGCACATGCACACGGCCGTCGTCCGGTATCGCCGCGACCACCTCGGAGACCGCGTCGCGGACGAGGGTGTTGAACACCCGGAACGATGGGGAGTCCGCGTAGAGCGCCGCCGCTTCGTCAGTCGACCCACCGGGGAAGAGGAGTTCCAGCGGATCCGCTTCCCCGCGGAGTACGAGGTGCATGCTGAGCCCGCAGCGCAGGGTCAGTTCCGCTTCGGCCTGCAGCGCAGGCGCCTTGCGTCTCAGCGCGTCCGCCGCACTCACCGGGTCCTCGTCAGGGGGCGTCTCGGCCACGATGAGCGCGCCGGCCCGTTCGGACAGGACTCCGTCTTCGCCGAGGATCGCGAGCATCCGTCCGAAGAGACGCCCGTGCTCGTCGCGGACGCCGAGCT
>JAUIKL010000243.1 GCA_030430625.1 Gemmatimonadota bacterium | reverse complement strand
GGCGTCGAGAACCGCTTGCTGTCGTCGGTTGGCCTCGGCATCGAGGCGCCCCATGTACGTGAGGTCCATCGACTTGGCTGCCGCATTGGGGTCGGCGCCACCCGCGATCAGCGCCTTCACGGCGTCCACACGGTTCCACGAAGCGGCGTAGATGAGCGGGGTCTGCTCCCACTCGGCGTCTCTCGCACTCGGGTCGGCCCCGGCCGCGAGCAGGACGTCGATGACCTCCGCACTCCCGGCCAACGCCGCCAGGTGAAGGGCCGTCGAACCCGCAGGGTCGGATGCGGCCATGACGTCCGCCCCACCCGCGAGCAGGGTCGACACCGCCTCGGTGTGGCCATTGCGGGACGCGACATGCAGGGGCGTGTACACCCCGATACGCGTCGCCGCCTCGACCTCGGCCCCGGCGCGAAGCAGGACCTGAATCATCTCGGCATCACCGCGTTCCGCCGCCCAATGAAGGGCGCTCATCCCGTCCCCGTGGGCCTCGTTCACATCCGCGCCGCCCTGGAGCAGCTGTCGGACGGCGGCGATGTCACCCTGGCGGGCGGCATCGGCCACAGGCGGATCCAACGGCGCGGCCGCCGTGAGCATCACGGCGAAACCGGCCGAAAGAAGGGACATACGGGTGGATCGCTTGATCATCCGTGACTTCTCCCTAGTAGACTTCCTGGGCCGTCGTGCGCCCAGCGGAGCGCAACGGCAGCGTGCCCGTGCTGTCACCGAAGCTGTGCATGTCGGTGTGCCCGAGCTCCTGCATCATCGTCAGCATCGCGTTGGCCATCGGCGTGCCGTCGGCGGCCTTGATGTGGAGGTTCCCCTCCAGGATGCCGTTCCCCTTCCCGAGGAAGACGAGCGGGCAGCGCCGGTGGTTGTGCAGGTTCGCATCGGCCATCGGCGAGCCGAACATCACGATCGACTTGTCGAGGAGGTTCTGGTCCCCGTCCATCGTGTTCTGGAGCTTGTCGAGTAGGTACGGGAGCATGCTCACCCGGTACTGACAGATCTTGTTGAACTCGAGAATGGCTTCCTCGCGTCCACCGTGGTGCGACGCCGGGTGGAACGGGCGATCCGATCCGGACTCCGCGAACACCCGGTTCTCCGAGTCACGCCCGGTCTTGAAGGTGATGACCCGGGTCATGTCGGACTGAAGCGCCAGGACCTGGAGGTCGAAGTGCAACTCCATGTGCTCCCGGTACGAATCCGGCACGCCCGTCGGGGCGGTCGGAAGCTCGCGCTCCTCACCGCTCGAGTTGTGCGCCTCGATCATCTGGATGCGTCGCTCGATCTCGCGCACGTTGGTGAGGTACTGATCCATCCGGCGCTGATCCTCGGCGCCGAGCTGGCGGTTCATCGTGGCGACCTCACCCGTGATCCAGTCGAGGATGCTCGACCGCATCGCGCGGCGCTGCGCACGGTCCTCGGGGGACGAGCCCGCACCGAAGAGCATGTCGAAGGCGACGCGCGGGTCCCGGATCATCGGGAGCGGCTCACTCGGAGACGCCCAGCTGATCGAGTCCGTGTAGGCGCACGAGTAGTTGTAGGTGCAGCCGCCGGCCTGATCGATGTTCGGGATCGTGAACTGCATGGACGGCAGCGGCGTGTCCTGCCCGTAGCGATTCGCGTGGATCTGATCCAGCGAAGTGCCGACGAAGAGGTCCGAGCCCTGCGTCTGCTTCGGGTGGGACTGCGTCAGGAAGACCGCGCTGGACCGGAAGTGGTCACCGCCGATTTCGGGGGCCGTGAAGGCCTCCGCCATCCGCGTGTCGGTGTTGCTGACGATCGTCATGTAGTCCTGGTAGGGCTCCAGCGAGATCAGCGCGCTGTTCGGCACCATCTCGAAGTCCTTACCGATGATCTCAGGGGCGAACAGGTACTGGGTCTGGGCCCATTCGTTGCACCCGGCCAGACCATGAACCTCTTCGATCGCGATCAGAGGCACCTTGGTTTCGTTGTCCATGGTGACGCCGCGACGGAGGCGCCCAGCGGGCACCATCGCGTCGAGGTACGGCAGAGCCATCGACGCTCCCATGCCGCGAAGGAACGTCCTGCGATCGAGGTGCTTCCCGGTTAGAAACTCCATCGTACCCGTTCTCCCATGAGTTGGGTCTGGTCCAGCGGATTCTTAGTGGCCCGCCTGCTCGATAACGGCAGCGGGTGCTCTCTTCATACGGAATGCGTCGCTCTGTACGACGCCGAGGATCAGCGACTGCATGTGGTACGCACCGTCGTCCTCGGCCTCGGCCACGATGTCACGGATCGCCGGCTGATCGTAGAACTCGACCCGGCGCGCGAGACCGAAGGCCATCAGGTTCTCGGTGAGCGTTCGAACGAGCGGGATCGGCCGCGACAGGACCGCGTCGGCCACCTGCTTCGGGTTGGTGATCGGCGTCCCGTCGTAGTATTCCCCGCGGGTGTCGAGCCCCATCCCGTTTTCACGGAGGCGCCACTGACCGGTCACGTCGAAGTTGTCGAGCGCGAGTCCGATCGGGTCCATGAAACGGTGACAGGAGTTACACGTCGGGTTGGCCCGATGCATCTCCATCCGTTCCCGCGTGGTCAGACGACGGCCCTCCATCGAGCCCTCGGTCTCCTCGAGGTCCGGAACACCGGGCGGCGGAGGGGGCGGAGGCGTTCCCATCAGAACCTCCATCACCCACTTGCCGCGCAGCACCGGTGAGGTGCGGTTCGCCAGGGAGGTCAGCACGAGGACGGAGCCCTGCCCCAGAAGGCCCGAGCGCACGTCGTCCGTGTAGTCGACGCGGCGGAAGTGCTCACCCGCCACCCCGGTCATCCCGTAGTGGTTGGCCAGGCGCTCGTTCACGAAGGTGTACCTCGCGTTCAACAGCTCGAGCGCGTCGCGGTCTTCCTGGACCAGGTGGTTGAAGAAGGTGACGGTCTCCTCGCGCATCGCGTCGGCGAGGATCTCGTCGAAGTTCGGGAAGAAGTTCGGGTCGGGTCGGACCTTGTACAGATCCTGGAGGCGGAGCCATTGCGCCGCGAAGCGGTCACCCAGAGCCTCGGCGCGGGGATCGGCCAGCATTCTCCGCGTCTGCCGCTCGAGCTCGTCCTCGTCCGTCAACTTGCCACGACGCGCGACGTCAAGCAGTTCGGCGTCGGGCGGCGTGCCCCACAGGAAGAAGGAGAGGCGCGACGCGAGGGCCTCACCGCCGAGTTCGTAGATCTCACCCGGATCGACCCCGTCCTCCTGCGGTTCCAGCCGGAGGACGAAGAAGGGAGATGCAAGAACGGCTTCGAGGGCGTCCCGGACGCCACGCTCGAAGCCGCCGATCTCATGTCCTGCCGCGTAGAATTGGAGAAGTCCGTCCAACTCGGAGTCCTGGACGGGCCTCCGGTACGCGCGCGAGGCGAGGTTTTGCACGATTTGTCGGGCGCACCCGGCCTCTTCCGACTCGTCCGTCGGGCGGCACACGAAGATCTTCGAGCGGCTCGGCGTATCCGACAGGCCGGTCACTTCGTGGGGGCCTCCTACGATCAACTCCTGGAGGTGCGGAAGGGTCGTGATCCCCGCTCCACCGGAACCACCGCCCGCCATCGACCAGTCGTGCGGGCGGATCAGGTCTTCGTACGGACCGTCGGTACGGCGCACGAACGCGGCGGACACGGTCTGTTGACCGGCCCGGACGAAGACAGGCTCCGTCCACAGCGCCGAACCGCCACGGCCGTCGGCAGCCTCACCCGAGCGGGTGTACGCCATGAGGGCGACCCGCTCACCATCGATCGAGACGTCGATGTCTTCGAAACGGGTGTTGTCACCCGAGGCGAACGCCATTCCGAAGGTGTACATGCCGTCGGCCGGGAACACGTGGTTTACCACCATGCCCCCGCGGGTGCCGTACGGGGCGCCATCCACGTAGTCCCAGGGGTGCTGGGAGCGGTACTGCGAATTCTTGTAGCTGACGTCGATCGACGGCGCGTCCTGGTCACCCACGGCCATCCGGCTGATGTCCGCCGCGGCGTTCAGGTACGACTCGAGGAGGAGCGGCGACATGGCCTGCACATCCGCGATGTTGTCGAAGTTCGCGCTCATCTGATCGAGCGGGAGCCAATCCTCGGCCTTCACCTCCATGGCCAGGAGGTCCCGGATCGCCTGCTCGTACTCGGGGCGGTTGAGCCGCTGGAAAGGACGCGTCCCCGGGTTCGGGTTGCGCGCCGCGTGGCGGTCCATCGTCTCCTCGAGCGCCTCGACGAAGAGAGCCATGGTGTCGCCCTCGG
>JAUIKL010000242.1 GCA_030430625.1 Gemmatimonadota bacterium | reverse complement strand
GGGAAGCCCGGCTCGGGGAGGGGATAGATCAGGTGCCGGACCAGCTGTTCGCGTTCGGCGCGGAGGCGGTAGTACTCGCCGCGAAAGGGCACCGTGCGGCACCCCGGATCGGCCCCTGTCATCCGAACGATCCGGTCCGCGTGCAGGCCCGCGCAGCTCACCAGGGTGCGCGTCGAAACGTCGCCCGCGGTCGTCCCGAGGGTCCACCGCCCGGACGAGCGCACGATACGGCGGACCTCGGCGCCCGTGATGATCTCGACGCCCTTCGCCTGAAGCTCCGCAGCCAGCGCCCGGCAGACCGCCGGGTAGTCGGCGATGCCCTCTTCGGGAACGACGATCGCGCCGACGCACGAGACGTGCGGCTCGATCTCGCGTGCCTCTTCCGGCCCGACCTTCCGGAGACCCCGGAGTCCGTTGGCCAGGCCCCGCTCGAGCATGGCATCGAGTCGGTCCAGCTGTTCGGGACCCGTGGCCACCACCAGCTTTCCGCAGATGTCGTGGGGCACGTCGTGGGCGCGACAGTACTCGGTCATCCGGCGGATGCCGTCGCGGGCCAACCGCGCCTTCGCCGAACCGGGTTCGTAGGGAAGGCCCGCGTGCAGGACGCCGCTGTTGTGGCTGCTTTGATGCTGTCCGAGCGCCGCTTCCTTCTCGACGATGCGCACCGAGTCGATGCCGTGCTCGGTCAACGCCCGGGCCGTCGCGAGGCCGACGATGCCGCCGCCGATGATCGTGATCTCCGTCATGGGAGCATGCTCACCGGGTGGGGGCGGGCGTGTCAACGTCGGGCGCGATGTGGTGGCTCGGCGGGTGGACGGCTTCCGATGGACGGGTGATCCGGTGGCGTGGTATCGTCTAGAAGGCGGTGCGTGCGCGCGACCGCCCAGGTCATCCCCCCATGCCCCCCCAGAAAATCGACCTCATGAAGAACTTGTATCTGCGGATCGGCGTCGCCGCGCTCGGAGTCGGACTCGCCGCTGGTGCTTGCGGTGACAGCGGACTCGGCCCGAACCCGCAAGCGACGACCGACTTGTGTGACGAAATCTTCGGCCTCGAAGCCATCTACTTCGATCTGGTGAACGGGGTCCCGCGCGGGGATCTCCCGTCGACAGCGTTCACCATTCCGTTCAACATCGACATCAACCAGAGTCCGTACTCGAACAACACGAGCCTCCTCCTCGGCTTCACGAGCGTGCCGCAGGGCTGGACCGTTTCGGATGCCGTCGACTTCTCAGGCTTCGCGATTCCGGGGACCGTGGCAGCAACGGACCTCGTGCGTGCCGACAACCGGGCGGTGTGGCGGTACACGCTCAGCGCTCAGGTGTCGGGCGGCTTCACATCCCAGGCGATCCTCGAGTCCGAGATCAACGCCGTGCTGGGCGCGGTGGGGAACCCCGGTCCGATCACGGCGCCCTGTAGCATCAACGCGCAGACGCAGGGCATTCTCGGCCCGGAGTCGGTTGCGGCCCGGGTCCTGCGTGCCGGTGACTTCACGATCGTCGCTCGCACCCACGTCCTCGTCGTGTCCGGCGTGACCGCCACCCACCACAGCTTCGTCTCCGTAGCTCCGACCACCGAGCACGAGCGCGTGATCAACGACATCTTCGTGCCCATGATCACCCAGCTCTACGGTGGTGGAACGGATCCGGCGCAGTGCTCCGACGGCATCGACAACGACAACGACGGCGCGACCGATTACCCGAGCGACAACCAGTGCAGCAGCCCGGGTGACGACAACGAGAGCAGCTGAGAGGTGACTGGCGGCCGAGTAGAGGGTCTGCTCGGCCGCCCGTTGCGTCGGCGTGGCTCCAAGGCGTGCGCCGGGGTTGTGCCGCGGGCGGGAACGCGAGAGCGTTCTAGCCTTCGTAGTCGAAGGGCGCTTAGCTCAGCTTGGTTAGAGCACCTGCCTTACAAGCAGGGGGTCGCAGGTTCGAGTCCTGCAGCGCCCACTACACGGATTGCCCCGTTGTGCTTGGGCTATCGCCCTTCGGGTTGCCGAAGGCGTTCGGACGTGAACGGGGCGATGTGTCTATTCATTGTGTCCATTCAGCCCTCCGTACCGTTACGGCGACTCTCCAGCGCGCGGCTCAGCTCGTCCTGCTCCGCGTGCATGTAGCACGTCAGGATCGTCTGGGGGCTCTTCCAGCCCCCGAGCTGCGACACGACCTTCAGCGGCTGGTGCATCAGGTCCGACGCGAACTTCCTGCGCAGCGAGTGCCACCCGCGTCCTCGTTTCGGCTCGAGGCCGGCCAGGCCTTCCGCCTTCTTCCACCAGTCTCGCATCAGGTACCTCGATACGCCGGCTGACTGGTCTCGAGGGGCAGGTAGAACCGGAGCCTCCCCGATACCGGCGCCTTTCCGTCGGGCGTAATGCAGTGCCGCGACCGCAGCTGGCGTTAGTGGTGTCACGTGCTCGTAGCCCGTCTTTTCGTTCTCCGCACGCCAGGTGACGCAGGGTACCTCTAGGTCGATGTCCGACCACCGCAGAGCTGCGATCGCTCCGATCCGGTGACCAGTCTCGTGAGCGAGAATCAGGGCGACTCGGAACCGCCAGTTCACGTCCTTCGATACCTCCAGCAGCGAACCGTACTCGTCGCTCGTAAGGACTACCCTGACCGGGTTCTTCTCCCGGGGCAGGCGATACCCTCGGAACGGGTTTCGCTCCAGCAGGACGTTGCCACGACCATCTCCGGCCGTGGTGGCCCAGTTGAACACCGCGTTGAGCAGGCGGAGATCCTGCTCGATCGTTCTGTCTCCCACCGCCCGGGTGGTGGGCTGCACCGAGGGTCCGATACGGCCCGCTCGGCGGTCGGCGATGAATCTCTCGTGGTCGCGTCGATTCAGAGTGAGGATCACCCGATCAGCGCCGAAGTAGCGCGCGAACATCTCCGTCGCTCTCCGATCATGCTTCTGCGTCGTCGGGGCCTTGGTCGGCGTTACCTCCTCCAGGTACATCTCAATCAGCGTGCCGATCGTGAGCGGTGGTGGGCCGTCTTCGGCCATGGCCTCTGCCCTCGCAAGCTTTCCAGCCGCCTCGTGTGCCTGCTGGACAGCCTTCTCACGGTCTCTGTGTCCGAGTGAGATCCGTTTCCGCTGGCCGCTGTCGCGGAACTCCAGCATCAGGACCCCCGAGGGGTGCTCGAAGGCCCTGATGCGGTTCCGGCCTTTCTGGCCGGCGGAGTAGCTCCAGCGCTTCGTTCTTCTGCGCTTCGCCATGACGTTCTCCTTCTAGTCGATGGCAGAGCGCACGATCTGCTCCCTTCCAACCTCCGCCACAGTGGTGGCCTTCGGCAAGGCGCGTGACTTCAGCGGCAGGTGCTTGCGCGCGATACGAGGTGCTCCGGGGCGCCCGGAGTTGGGCACCGAACCCTGTCGGACCAGGCGACCGAGGTGATCAGGCGAGTAGTGGCTTTCGGCTGCTGCTTCCGACAGCGTGAGTAACTCTTCTCGGTGGGCCGCCTCTGCCTGGCTGATCGCTTCGGCACACCGCTCGTAGGTACGCGCGACCGACTCGAGGCCATGGTCTCGAAAGAACGACGCGTGGTCGATCCACTGCTGCGAGAGATCAGAAGAGGTCATGACCGGGTCCGTCGGTTGGGCCAGGTCCCTCGGTCCCCACCCTACGGGTGGTGGGACCTACGGGACCATTGGCGTCAATGTCCTCGTCTGCGTCGTCTTCCCCAGCTTCGCCTCGGGCCCGTTCGCCTGGCCCGTACAGCCTACCCACATGCTCCACCCACCCGGCTTCCACGAGGCTCGAGCGAGCTCGGTTGAAGGTGGATTTCGGAAGATCTGCCAGCTCGAGCCAGACCGAGTGTGGGATCGGAGCGTCTGACTCGAGTAGCACCTGGAGCGCTCGATCTTCGGCCTCCGACAACGAGAATTCCTCGGAGGCACGACCCTCGTCGGTCATGACCGCGAGAGAGCTCGCGAAGCGAGACAGCTTCAACGGGATCGGTTCGAATTCCTCCTCGTCCTTCTGCTTCCCACACGTGAGGAGTAGGCCAGACGACCTCCGCTCGAGCACCAGTACTGTGTCGAGCGCCCCCTCGACGGCACCGGAGCCTCGACCACGGTTCACTGCGTTAAGCGGTGGATGGTGCAGCAGGAGGACGGTGCAGCCCAGTTCCTCTCGGATCCTCTCCGCGCGGTCCACCGCGAGACTCATGTCTCGCGAGGCGTTCTCCTCCAGCCCCGATGTGGCTCGGGCTTGGGTGTCGATCACCAGTAGGGCTGGAGGGTGT
>JAUIKL010000241.1 GCA_030430625.1 Gemmatimonadota bacterium | reverse complement strand
CGGGAGGCTCGCCGGCGGAGCATCGCCGTCCTCCCCTTCGTGAACATGAGCTCCGACCCCGAGAACGAATTTTTCTCGGACGGGATCACCGAGGAGATCATCAACGCCCTCACCCGGGTGAACGGGTTGCAGGTCACGGCTCGGACGTCCTCCTTCGCGTTCAAGAACGATCTCGACGACATCCGGACGATCGCGAGCAAGCTGGGGGTGACCCACGTCCTCGAGGGGAGCGTGCGTCGGGCGGGGAGTCGGGTCCGAGTGACCGCACAGCTCATCTCGGCCAACGACGGATACCACCTGATGTCCGAGGTCTACGACGGCACGCTGGACGACATCTTCGCGCTGCAGGACGAGATCTCCGCCAAGATCGTCGAGCACCTGGCCGACCGGCTCACGCCGGTCCCGACGACGAGCGGATCGGCGGACGAGCCGCACGTGCACAACCACTCCCACGACACCGAGGCTTATCAGGAGTACCTGCGTGGACGGTGTGCGGCCGGGCGGTACTCCCCGGAGTTCATGCGAAAGGCGATCGACCACTACGAGCGGTCGATCGAGCTGGATCCGGAGTGCGGTCCACCGTACTCGGGGCTGGCCAACGCCTACACCTTCCTCGGGGCCATCGGCCACATGTCGCCGGACGAGGCGTACCCGGCCGCCGAGAGGGCCGCCCTCCGGGCGCTCGAGATGGAGGAGGGCCGGGGAGAGGCGAACGTCGCGCTCGCCATGGTCCGCTTCTTCTACAACCGCGACTGGAAGGGTGCCTACGAAGCGTTCCAGAAGGCGATCTCTCTGACCCCCGGCTCCGCGGAAGCCCATCAGTTCTACTCGATGTACCTTCGGGCGCTCGACGAGCCGGACGAGTGTCTCTCCGAGGCCGAGATCGCGCTTCGCCTCGACCCTCTGTCCCCGTCGATCCGACAGGGGTACGCCGAGGCCCTGGTCAACGCGGGCGAGTTCGATCGGGCGGAGGAGGAGTTGAACGCGCTGCTGTCGGATGATCCCGACTTCCGCCCGGCGGTGGAGGGGCTCGGCCTTCTCAAGCTCCAGGCCGGTGAGCCCGAGGCAGCGCTCGCGTACTTCCTCAGGCTGCCGGACATGGCGGGTCTCCAGTACGCGGGGGCCGCTGTCCGCGGGTACACGTACGCCCTTCTCGGGCGGCGGGAAGAGGCCATCGAGATGCTCGACCTGCTGCATACCTGGCAGGAAGAGTCGCCGGACATGCTGCTCTCCCACGACTTCGCGCTGGTCCACCAGGGGTTGGGGGATTTCGACAAGACGTTCGAGTACATGAACGAAGCCGTCGACCGACGGTCCGGCGGGACGATGTTCCTCGGGGCCTCGGGCCCGTGGCTCGGTGAGGCTGTGCTGTCGGACCCTCGGTACGACGCGCTCCTGGCCAGGATCGATCACCCCAGCTTGAAGCGCAGGAAAGCCGAAGAGGCTACGGCCCTCCGAAGCTGACGGCTACGACGAGCCACTGCCCGAAGAACGCGGCGGGCTGCACCCCGTTCGCCGTGGAGCTTCGGCCCTCGCCTCCCTCGAACCAGCGTAACTCGACGTCGACCGCACCCGGGTCGCCGTCGGGAGGTGGCGGCAGGGTGACGTGCACGGGCATGACACTCTGGGATGCGTAGCCGCCCCCGGTGTCGAGGATCCGGGTGGTAAGGAAGCCGTCCGCAGGGCGTCGGATCGTCACCGTGGCTCCGGCCCGAACCCACGCGCCCCCGGCATCGGTCAGCCCGACCTGCAGCGGCGGCACCAGGCTGGTCGGCGGTGTTTCGTTGCGGTAGAGCGGGTGGTGGCCGTCGACGTGGTTGTTGGCCAGGCTGAGGTCCAGGTCGCCGTCTCCGTCGAAGTCGGCCCACGACACGCCGTGGCTCGCGCCCGCCTCGACCATGACCTCCGGCGTGACCTCCTCGAACATCCCGTCCACGTTGCGGAAGAGGTAGTCGCGGGCTTCGGCCTCGTCCGCAAGGAAGGTGTCCACGTACAGGTCCAGCCATCCGTCGCCATCGAAGTCCCCCCACGCCGCGGCCACCGAGTGATGGTCTCCGGCCAAGGGTGTGCCCGGGGCGGCGTTGCGGAAGGTCCCGTCGCCCTGGTTCTCCCAGAGGACATCGGGGCCGTACGATGCCACGAACAGGTCGATGTCCCCGTCGTTGTCGTAGTCACCGAGGGCGGTGCCGACGCTGCCGAGTTCCTCGGATCGACCCGGCTGGTGCATCCCGAGGGACTCCGCCACGTCGACGAACGTGCCATCTCCCTGATTCCGGTACAGGGCGTCCTCGTCTCCGTTCTGGTTCGCCACGAAGGCGTCGAGATCTTGATCCCCGTCGATGTCGAACCAGGCCACACCCACGGTCCGACGCGGGTCACCGATCCCCGAGGACTCGGTCACGTCGGTGAAGCTGGCGCCGTCGTTCCGAAAGAGTCGGTTCGGTCCATCCCGGAACGCGACGAAGAGGTCGAGGTCGGCGTCCCCGTCGTAGTCCACCCACGCGGGTTGCCGCGTGACCCCTCCGCGCGATACGCCGACCTCCGGGGCCACGTCGACGAAGGCGCCTCCGTCGTTGCGGTAGAGACGGTTCGCGTCGCCACCGGTTGCGAAGCCGACGTACAGATCGGGGTCCCCGTCGGAGTCGAAGTCGCCCCACGCGGCGGCCCGGGTCTCGGGTTCGTCGGCCAACCCCACTTCGGTGGCCACGTCGACGAAGGCTGAGCCGTCATTGCGGTACAGGCGGTTCGCTCGTCCCCGGAAACCCACGAAGAGGTCGAGGTCGCCGTCGCCGTCGTAGTCCGCCCACGCGTTGGCCTGCGCACCATCGGCACCGAAGAGGTCGGGCTGCACCGAGGCGAAGCGCGGCCCCGCGTACGCGCGGGCCAGGGAGGTCTCGGCCGATTCGGGAGCCTCTCCCGAACAGGACGCCAGGATCGATGTGGCGAGGGCGAAGGCGGCGATGCGGCGCATGGGAGGCTCGTGCGACGGGTATGGGACGGCGTCGCAACATCGGCTCGTCGCTTCGAGGGGTCAAAGCGCCGTGAGACACGTTTGCGGTATCGACGTGGGAGGTAGTGGACGGCCCAGGCGTGCCGATCGTCGACTCGCAGCCTATGTTGCCGAGATCTTCGAGCACGCGAAGGAGGTGTGGAATGAAGATCGACAGAACGGATCTGCTCGCCCTGATGGTCATCGGGCTCTCCGGGGGCGCGGCGTTCGTCGCGACCGCAGGGCTCGCCTGGGTCGGAGAGGGTGCGGACCACGCGACCGTCCGACACATCGAGTCGGGTCAGCCGGGCAAGGTCATCGTCGAACGAACCCGGCCCGAAGCCGTCCAGGTGGAGTCGGCGGCTACGGAGATCGAGGCCGTGGAGGAGGCGTCCGAGGCCGTGGGAAGCACGACCGTCACCCGGGCGGGTGAGGCGGCGGTCTTCCGCATTCGTGCCGAGTCGACGGTCGAGGGTGAGCCTCGTATTCGTGTGATCCGGTCCAACGGCGACGCGAGCCAGCCTCTCATCTACGTAGACGGAATCCGCGTGGCGGGTGGCAACATGCCCGAACTCTCACCGGATGTGATCGAGAGGGTCGAGGTCATCAAGGGAGAGGCGGCCGTCGAGTTGTACGGCGAGGAAGCCGCCAACGGAGTCGTCCAGATTTTTCTCAAATCATCCGCCGCGGAAAATCCGGGGCACTAGATCGAACCGAGGAGCGAACGCATGACCAAGAGGACCTTCCTGACACTGTTCGGTGCCGTGGCGATCTCAGCTGCCGGCGCTCTCGAGGCCGCAGGTCAGGACCCGAGCCCACGCTTCGGTCAGTGGTGGCTGGACGGAAACAGCCCGCCCCCCGCCGTCAACATCATGACCTACGAGCCCTGGGGTGACGGAGGCATGGCGATCACCGTCGCCTCGACGAACGGGCGGGGCCAGGAGAGCGAGTGGGGATACAACACGCTCTTCGACGGTGAATTCCGGGCCGTTTGGGGTCAGGAGGGTTCCGAGACCGCCGTCGAGTGGGTCAACGAGCGGACGACCCGGATCCTCAACGCGCGGAACGGCCGTGTGACCCAGATCATCATCAACACGATGTCCGAAGACGGTCAGACGATCGAGAACGAGTACATCCGGATGGACGAAGACGGGAAGCCGACCAGCGTCAGTCACGCCACGTACCGCCGGATCAACTGATCCTCTGAGGGCGCGGGCCGACATCCGAACGGGCGGGTCGCCGATGTGGCGGCCCGTC
>JAUIKL010000240.1 GCA_030430625.1 Gemmatimonadota bacterium | reverse complement strand
CGTATGGCCGTCTTCACGGCGGAGCCTCGCCGGGTCCTGATCCACTCCTTCTGGCGTGAGGACCGCGCACCGCTGTGGGCCGAGCAGTGGCGCTACGCCAAGCAGTCCGTCGAATTCCACTCCGAGTACACGGGACTTTCGTACCCGTGGCCGCACATGACCTCGGTCGAAGGCGACGACATCATCGAGGGTGGCATGGAGTTCCCGATGATGACGGTGATGGGGACGTACGCGGACCAGGAGCCGACGGACCTCTTCAACGTGACGTCGCACGAGATCGGCCACATGTGGCTGCCGATGATCGTGGCCACGGACGAGAAGCGGCACGCGTGGATGGACGAGGGGACGACGACGTTCCTCGAGCACGAGAGCCGGATGGAGTTCTGGCCGGGCGTCGACCATCACCGCGTCGAGGGTCGCATCTACCTACAGGCGGCCGCCGCGGGTGTCGAGCAGAGTATGATGCGTCACGGTGACTACTACGAGCCGGGGCCGGGGTACGGGGTTGCCTCCTACCCGAAGCCTGCCGCGCTGCTGCAGGCGCTTCGCACCGTTCTCGGAGAGGAGACCTTCGAAACGGCCATCCGGACGTTCATGTGGGAGTGGGCCTTCAAGCACCCGTCCCCTTGGGACTTCTTCAACACCTTCGAGCGCTTCGCCGAGGAAGACCTCGATTGGTTCTGGTCGTCGTTCTACTACAACACGTGGACGCTCGATCACGCCGTGGCGTCGGTCGTCCCGAAGACGGGCGGTGGGGCTGTGATCACGATCGAGGATCGAGGCTCGGCCATCTTCCCGACCTCGGTGCGGGTCCGCACCTCGAACGGGATGGACTTCGTCAACCAGATCCCGGTCGAGCACTGGCTCGATGGAAACGCGACGTACGAGATCGACGTCGCGGCTACGGCCGGTACGGTTCGGCGGGTCGAGATCGACCCGCAGGCGGTGTCCCCCGACGTCGACCGTTCGAACAACATCTGGCCGCAGGGGCGTTAGCAGCCCTCGCTCGGGTGGGGCGGGGCGTGACCGGGCCGAGGCCGAGCCCGGTCACGCCCCCTACTACCCGAAGCTCTTGATGCCCGGAGCGTTCTGGCGCAGCGCTGTCAGGTAGCGGTACGGATCGGCCGGGGGATCTTCGGCCTCCGCCCAGTACTCCAGGGTCCGGGGCAGTGACTTCTGGAAGTCGACGAGGTCGTCAGGGGTCGTTCCTCCGGCGGTCTCCTGGGCGGCGTTGTCGTGAACGGCGCCTTCGCGGACGGCAGCCGGTCGGCGCCCGTCCCGGTACGAGCGCGACAGCCCGCGCCGCCGAACCGGCGCCCCCGGGACCCGTAGCGCCTGGACCTCGTACGCGATCACGTTCAGCGTGTTGCCGTCTTTCTGCAGCCGACCGCGGACAGCCAGGAAGGGTTCCATCCGCACGGCCGTACGATCCCGCTGATAGACGTCGGGCTTCACGATCACGTTGATCGGCCCGTGCTCGTCCTCCATGAGGACGAAGACGTACCCCTTGGCGGTACCCGGTCGCTGACGTGTCGTCACGAGGCCGGCGACCTGCACGGTCGAACCCTGCTCGAGCGACTCCAGACGATCGGACGAAACCGTTCCTTGCGGGAGCGCATCTCCCAGGAGGGAGAGGGGGTGGAGCTCTGCGGAGAAGCGGAGCATACGGTACTCCGCGATCATCCGGTCGTGGGCCTCGAGGTCCGGAAAGGACATGGAGGCGTACGGGTCGTCGAGCAGGAGCTCGGTCTGGGCGTGGTCCTCACGCCCCCCTGAACGGTCGTCGTCCGTTTCGGGGCCGAGCCACAGACCGGTCTGCCAGAGCAACTCGCGCCGGGTGAGGCCGAAGTCTTCGAAGCCGCCCACCCAGATCAGGTTCTCGATCGCGGGACGTTTCAACGAGGCCGGCGTCCGGCGCAGGAAGTCGAGGAGGGAGCGGAAGGGCCCGCGCGCGATCCTTTCGGCCACGACACGCTCGGCGACCTCCGAGCCCCAGCCGCGTACGAACCCCAGGCCGATCCGCAGATCGTCGCCCTCAGCCGTGCACTCGACGCGACTGTGGTTCACGTCGGGAAGGAGGGTCCGGATCCCGTTGCGGCGTGCGTCCCGACCGAGTGCGTCGAGAGAGTAGAAGCCCATCGGCTGGTTGTTGAAGAGGCCGACGTAGAACTCGATCGGGTAGTAGTGACGCATCCACGCGGACTGGTACGCCAGCAGTCCGAACGCCGCGGCGTGCGACTTGGGGAAGCCGAACTCGGAGAACGCGGTGACCTGAGCGAAGATCTCCCGCGCGGTCGTCTCGTCGACTCCGTTCGACATCGCGCCCTCGCGGAACTCGGCCCAGTGCGCCTCGAGTGCCTCCTTGGATCGCTTTCGACTCATGGCGCGCCGCAGGGACTCGGCCTGGCCGTCGGTGAAGTTCGCGAGCGCCTGGCAGACCTTCAGGACCTGGTCCTGGAAGATGATGACGCCGAGCGTCTCACCGAGCGCGTCTTCGAGGAGCGGGTGGGGGTAGGGGACCTCGTAGTCGGGCACCTCCCGGAGCATCTCTCGACGCCGGACGTACGGGTTCACCGCACCTCCGACGATCGGGCCCGGACGGACGATCGCGACCTGAACCGAGAGGTCGTCGAGGTTTCGCGGCCGGGTTCGCCTGAGCATCTGGATCTGAGCGCGGCTCTCGATCTGGAAGAGGCCGACCGTGTCACCCGAGCAGATACGGTCGTAGATGACCGGGTCGTCGAAGTCGATCCTCGACAGGTCCGGCGCCTCACCGTGACGCTGTGCGATGAGGTCGATGCTGTCCTCGACGAGGGAGAGCATACCGAGAGCCAGGAAGTCGATCTTGATGAAGCCGGCGTCTTCGCACGAATCCTTGTCCCACTGACAGAGGAAGCGCCCCTCCCACGCGGCCGGCTCCAGCGGAACGATCTCGACGAGCGGTCGACTCGAAATGATCATCCCCCCGACGTGCTGGGAGATGTGGCGCGGGAGCCCGGATATGTCCTCGGCCAACTCTCCGAGGAGCTTCCAGAGGTGTCCGTCCGCCCGCTCCTTGAACTCCGGAAGGGAGGCGATCTCGTCGGCCAGCCCCGAGGCGGAGCGATGCTCGGCCAGCTTCGACAACTTCTCGAGTTCGCCCATCGGGAGGTCGAGAGACTTCCCGATCTCACGGACCGCGGACTTCAGCCGGTAGGTCGGGAAGGTGCACACCAGGCCGGTGTGCTCGCGTCCGTACTTCTCGTACACCCGGAGGATCAGCTGCTCCCGGATGTCCCGGGGGAAGTCCAGGTCGATGTCCGGCACGCTCCGCAGCGCCTCGTTCAGGAAACGGCCGAGGAAGAGGTTGTTTCGGACCGGGTCGATGTGGGACAGCCCGATCAGATAGCAGATGATCGAGGAGACCGAGGAGCCGCGGCCGCGCCCGGGAGGAAGGCCGGAGCGGGCTCTCGGTGCCTCACCCCGGACCTCGCGTGCGACCTCCCCGGCCAACGTCATGATGTCCCGGTAGACGAGGAAGAAGCCCGCGAGGCCGTGGAGGTCCACGAGGCAGAGCTCCGTGTGCAGCCGCTCTTCCGCGTCCCGCTCCTCCGGGCTACCCGACGGGTACATCTCCCCGATCCGGGCCAGGCACATGGCCGCCAACGACTCGATGGCGGATCCACGGGCGGACCCCTCGAAATCCGGAAACTCGTACCCGAGATCCTCCGTGAGGTCGAAGTCCGCACAGCGCTCCGCGATCAGGAGGGTGTTGGTGAGCGCCTCGGGCCGGCTCTCGAACCGGTGTCGCATCTCCCACGGTTCGGGGAGATGGAAGAGTCGATTGGCCCGTCGCATCGCGTGGGCGCCGTCGAGGGTGGCTCGGCTTCGGATCGAGACCAATACGTCCTGGAGGCGGTGCCGTTCGGCCCGGTGGTAGTGGACGTTGCCCGTGGCCACGACGCCGAGGCCCATCCGACCCGCGAGCCGTCCGAGCGCCTTGTTGCGTGCACCGTCTCCCTTCACCGCGTTGTCCTGGAGTTCGACGAAGACGTTGCCCGGACCGAAGGTGTGGAGAAGGCGACCCACGAGTGCTTCGGCGTCGGCCACCGACGAGTCGAGTGCTGCAGCCACCGGACTCTTACGGCACCCGGTGAGAAGGATCAGACCCTCGGCACGCCGGAGGAGCGCCTCGAGTGGGAGGCGGACATCTCCGCGCTCGGATCCCATGTGGGCCTCGGTCAGGAGGCGCGAGAGGTTGGCGTACCCCTGCGGCGTCTC
>JAUIKL010000239.1 GCA_030430625.1 Gemmatimonadota bacterium | reverse complement strand
CTACCGCCAGCCGATCAGCTTCCGTCGTGCCACCGTCGACGCGACCTCGCCCGACTTCACCGTCGACGGCCGCGAGCTTCGCTACGCGGTCGACTTCGCCCTTTCGCCTCGGGCACTCACGAGCGAAACGGACGTCGCGGCACCACTCGTCTTCGGTGGCTTCGGCATCAGCGCCCCCGACCTCGGCTACGACGACCTCGAGGCCGTCGATGTCGATGGGAAGCTCGTCGTCGTCCTGGGCGGGGCACCCGATCACTTTGGCTCCCTGGAGCGGACCGTGCTGTCGAGTGCCGTTGCTCGCGACGCCGATCTGATCGACCGCGGTGCCGTCGGCGTCATCGAGGTCCAGCGCGGCGGGACCAACGTCCGAACCTCGATGCGGCCACGCGTGCGCTACCTCCCGCCTTCGACCGACGCCCCGGCGGACCGGGAGGAGCTGGCCGTATCGATCACGGTACCGGAGAGGGTGGCCGAAACTTGGCTCGCGAGTTCGGGGCGCACGTTGGCCGACCTGACCGCCTCGCTCGAGTCCGGGACGCCGGCCTCTTTCGACCTCGGCATCGAGGCTCGCGTGCGCGCCCGGTACCTCCACGAGGGCTTCGAGAGCGCCAACGTGGTCGCTCGCGTTCCTGGATCCGACCCCGATCTGGCCGGAGAGCATCTGGTCGTCACCGCGCACCTCGACCACATCGGCGTCGGCGCATCCGTCATCGGAGACTCGATCTTCAACGGGACCCTCGACAACGCCTCGGGGTCCGCAGCCCTGCTCACCTTGGCGGGGGCGCTGACGCGCATGGAGGCTCCAAGACGCTCGGTCGTCTTCCTCTGGGTGACGGCCGAGGAGTCGGGGCTCCTCGGCTCCGAGTACTTCGCCCGTTTTCCGACAGTCGAGGACGTCGTGGCCAACCAGAACATGGACGGTGTCATGGGTATGATCGCCGCCGCCACCGATGTCCTGGCCTTCGGCTACGAACACTCGAACCTCTCGGAGGCCGTCGATTTCGCGGTCGGCCGCACCGGAACGCCAGTCAGCCCCGATCCGACGCCCGATCAGAATCTGTTCATACGCAGCGACCAGTACGCCTTCGTCCGCCAGGGCATCCCCGCCATCTGGGTCCAGGCCGGAAGGCAGAGTGTCGATCCCTCGATCGACGCGCAGGCCGAACTCGATCGCTGGATCGTCGAGCGATACCACGCACCGACGGACGACAACGATCAGCCGGTCGACATGCTCGGCGTCGAGCGGGAGTTGGAGAACAACCTGTTCGTGACCTGGCACATCGCCGACGTCATGGGTCCGATCCGGTGGGACCCGGAGAGCTTCCTCTTCCAGCGCTTCGGTCGGTAGCCGCTCGACACGGTCCGCCTTGACGGCCCCCCGATACGTACACAGTGTATACGTACACTTTGTACGCATAGGGCGAGGATGGGATGATGTCGGGATCCGATACGATCGACGAACGAGCGCGCGCCTTCCTTCCTCTTCGCCCACCGGTCCTCGAGATCCTCCTGGCGTTGGCGGAAGGACCCCGACACGGATACGCCATCATTCAGATCCTGCGAGACCCGGCGGGAGCGGACCTGCGGGTGGAGACCGGCCCCCTCTACCGACACCTCCGACGCCTCCTGGAGAGCGATCTCGTCTCACAGTCTGACGTACCCCCCGAGGGCACCGACGACGACGATCGGCGTAAGGCGTACTACGCCCTGACGGCACTCGGAGAGGCCGTGGTCCGGGCCGAGGGCCAACGGCTGGCCGGCCTCGTTCGGCAAACCCGCCGCCTCGGCCTCCTGGCCGACGGGGGCGCACGATGACGCGGCTCTTTCGACTCCTTCTCGGTCTGTACCCGCGCTCCGTACGGGACCGCTCCGGGGCGGCGATGATCGAGACCTTCGAGGAGGAGTGGACCGCCGTCCGAGCCGACGGGGTCGTGCCGAGCGCGCTGTTCGTCCTTCGGACCGTCGTTCTGACCCCTCTCTTCGCGCTCGAGGAGCGGGGACGCACGCTGGCTTCCTTCGTCGGGCCGGGCGGTTGGTCGACCGATGTACTCCAGGCGCTTCGGTCCGTCCTGCGCTCCCCCGGCTTCGCCCTCGGCACGGCGCTGACCGTGGGCCTGGGCGTCGGGGCGACCGTGTCGATCTACACGGTCGCCGACGCGATCGTCCTCAGGGACCTTCCCGTGCTCGAACCCGAAGGGTTGGTGCGCTTCGCGGAGGATCGGGATCGTCACCGGTCTGTCGGTCCTGAGGGCCCACGCCTTCCGGTGCCACGCTTCGAGTCATTGCGCGAGGCGCTCACCGGCCCCGTGTTCGCGGGCTTCGCGGGCCACAACCGGCGCACCCTTTCCCTTCGCGCCGATGGCCCGCCTTTCTCCGCGATGGGCGACCTCACGACGGGGAACTACTTCGAAGTCCTCGGCCTTCGACCCGCCCTCGGACGCTTCTTCGAGACGGATGACGAACCCTCGATCGTGCTGGGGCATCGACTTTGGCAGAGTCGTTTCGCGGGACGCGTCGACGTCGTCGGGAGCACGATCTCGATCAGCGGCCGACCCTTCACCGTCGTCGGCGTCGCACCGGATGGTTTCGCCAGCACGATCGGCTTCCTCCACATGGACTTCTTCGTCCCGGTGGGCGCGTACGACGGGGCCGGTTGGCCGCGCGCGGACGTCACCGCGTTCGCGCGGCTGGCGCCGGGAGTCGGTCTGGACGTCGCTGAAGAGCGGGCCTCCGATGTCGTCACTCGGTTCCCACCGGAATACGACCCGGAGGCGGAGGTGCGGGGCGCCGACCTGACGCCGATGACGGCCATTCCTGCCTCGATCGCGGGCCCGCTGACGGGTTTTCTCGCCATGCTCTTCGCAATGGCGGTTCTCGTTCTCCTCATTGCCGGTGCCAACGTCGCAGGCATCCTCCTGGCCCGCGCGAGCCGAAGAGAACGGGAGACCGCCGTCCGCCTTGCCCTCGGTGTCGGCCGCGCCCGGCTCGCTCGCCAGTGGATGGTCGAAGCGATCGGCCTCTTCGCCGCCGGTGGTCTGGTCGGAGTAGGGGTCGCCGCAGGTGCGGGTACCGCTCTGTCCCGTATCTCGCTCCCGATCGACGGCGGTGTGGTCGTCGACGCAGCGCCCGGCCTCGGGGCCCTGGTGCTCGCGCTGGTTCTCTCGACGAGCGCCGGCGTAGTGTTCGGGAGTCTGCCCGCCCTCTACGCGGCCCGGTCGAACGTCGCTTCGGGGCTCCGCAACGGGGAGCGCGGCACGAGTCGTCGCTCCACTCGGGCTCGGGACGTCTTCGTGACCGCCCAACTCGCTCTCTCGGTCGTGCTCCTCGTCGCGGCCACCCTGTTCGTTCGGACCGCGCACACGAGTATGAGTGCGGACCTGGGCTTCGATGCCGAAGACGTCGTGATCGCAGAGGTGAATCTCGGCGCACACGACTACTCGGAGCCGGAGGGCCGTCACTTCTACGACCGCCTCGTCGAGGAGGGGAGCGGCCTGCCCGGTGTCGCCTCCGCTTCCCGTGCGTCGCTGGCCCTGATGACCGGCGCTCTCACCACGTATGGCGGCTGGCGGCTCAGCGCCGCCGATGACGGGGTGAGCATCGCGGCCAACCGAGTCGACGCCGGCTACTTCGAGACGATGGGGATCGAGGTCTCCGCCGGACGACCGATCGGAAATGACGATGTCGAAGGCGCACCCGATGTCATCGTGGTGAACGAGAGCTTTGCGCGCCGGTTCTGGCCCGACCGGACCGCGGTGGGACAGACGATTCTCAGAACCGACCGACCCTACCGAGTCGTCGGCGTCGTCCCGGACGGTGAGTATGTCGACTTCAATGGAGAGACGTCGGCCTTCGTCTTCCTCTCCGCGGACCAACACTACACCCCGTCGACGACCCTCCATCTGAAGACACGCCCGGGCGCCGACGTCGCGACCCTCGTGCAGGGCCTCCGCACCGTCGTGGCCGATCTCGATCCCGACGTCGCGGTGGTTCAGCCGATGCGACTCGAGAGCGCGATGGGTGTCCTGCTCTTCCCGCAGCGCTTCGCCGCGACCCTGATCGGCATCTTCGGCTTGTTGGGGCTCGTCCTGGCGGCGACCGGAGTGTACGGCGTCCTGGCCCAGCACGTCGTGCAGCGCACCCGCGAGTTCGGGGTCCGCGTGGCGCTCGGCGCCGAACCCCGCCAGCTGCTGGGTCGGGTCCTTCGACGGGGCGTCGGGCTGGCGGCGCTGGGCGCGGTCGTCGGGATCGGGGTGTCGGCCGGAGTGACCC
>JAUIKL010000027.1 GCA_030430625.1 Gemmatimonadota bacterium | reverse complement strand
GTCTTGGCTTTCACGCTGACTCGCCTTGTCAGTGGAGGGCCCGCAAGCCGGGAGGCACTCTAACGACTCGGAGTTCTACTGCCGGTCCCGCTTCGTGACCAGTCCCAAGAGCTACCAGACCACACCACGCAGCCTACCCGGACTGTAGAACTCCTTGTTAGAGAGCCGAGCTTCGAAGGATGGTCACACCCCCATCAACGCAGACCATATCCGACTCGCTCGCTTCCTTCGGTATTCGAAGACCAACTGACCCTCCATCGGATGGGTCGATTCCCCAATCGTCAGTTCAGCTCGAAAGCGTTTGGGCGAAGCCGTAAGGATCGTCCCGTGCCAATCAAACAGAAGCCAGGCCTCGTCCTCCGGAATTCGCACCGGGGCAGCGAAGTCGTAGGCCCCGGTTACCGCACCGGTTGAGACATCGACGAAGCGGACATTGCTCAGGGCCACTTCCTCAGCTGTCCCGTATACATAGACCGCGATCGCATATTGCGGCCCACTCGTTGAGGACCCGTCTCGGTTCAACGTCCAGTGACCATTCGCATGGACTACCGCGGTCACCTCTGCGGTGACCTCGATCTTGAGGGGGTCGAAGGCGTTGTCATGCACGGTGTATCGGTCGCAGGCCCGAAATCCCAGGAGCGTGAATAGTCCAAGGAGAGCAACGCCCTTACCCGTAGGGCTCACACGCTCGAATATCCCCTTCCTTGGGCCGCCCATCCTGTACCCTTCCCGGCTCTCTAACATCTAATTCTCTAGCATCTCCTGCAGTGACCCGGGGGTTATCGAGCGAAGAACACTCGGCAACCCCCGAATCACATGCCCGAAGGGCTGCAGCATAACTGCCTGACTCGGGCGCGCAAGCCGCAGCGTCACAAGTCCCAGCGGTCCGGAGTCCGGCAGGGCTGCCGTGTTAGCGCCACCTGTCGAGAGCGTCGCGCGCTTGCGTCCTCGCTTCTTCTGCGGCCTCCCGCTGGCTCGGGAGCCGGTCCAGTGGGCTGATGACGTTGAGCCCGGGGCGGTTGATGATATGGAGGTATCGACTGGTCGTCCGGAGGTCTCGATGCCCCATCATCTGCTGCAGGAGACGCAGGTCGCAGCCGTTCCGGAGCATTTCAGTGGCGAAGCCGTGCCGAAAGCCATGACACGAGATGTGAGCGGGCACACCGGACTCCCGCACAGCCTGTTTCACGGCCCGCTGAAAGGTCGAGACGTGCACAGGCCATCGTCCCCTGAGACCAGTCTTGGGATCGGTCGACAGCCGGCTGGACGGGAAGAGGAACTGCCAGCTCAGAGTCCAGCCGGCCTGGGGGTCTTTACGATGCAACGCCCCGGGCAGCGGCGCCCACCCGGCCCCCCGCTCGAGGTCAGCGACGTGTTGCTCGGCGACCCGTTCGAGTTGCTGTCTGATAGAGGCGAAGGCGGCCCGGGGCACGACGGTCGTTCGATCTCGCTTGCCCTTCCCCGAGCGAACGAGGAGTTCGCCGGTTCTCAAGTGCACGTCCTGGACACGGAGGCTCGCGACCTCGGAGACACGCAGCCCCCCACCATACATGATCATGACGGCCACTCGGGCCCGACCGCCCAACCGGGCGAGGACACGATCCACGTCCTCGGGGCTGGCGTAGCGCGGGAGGGCCTTGCTCCCTCGAGCACGCGGCACCCCCTTACGACCTCCGTACTCGAGCCCGTACACCTCGCGGTACATGAAGGCGATGGCGGATGCGGCCTGATTCTGACTTTCGGCGCCCAAACCGAGTCGCTCGGCGAGTTCTTCGAGGAACCGTTCGACATCGGCCCGGCCGAGGGACGCTGGGTTGAGACCTCCGTAGTGGGCGAGGTATCGCTTGACCCAACTCAGGTAGGTCTTCTCGGTCCGAGGGCTGAGGTGACGGGCCCGCATGCGGGTGAGCATCCGGTCCAGAAGGGCCTGCCGGGCGACTCCGACGACCCGATCGTCGCTCGCGCCGGGACGTGCGCCGGTATCGATCGGTCCGAGGTGGTCCGGGTCCTCTGCCGAGACCGGTTCTCGCCTTTCTCGTTCCGGGGCATTCGAACGGCTCGCCGGCGCCGCCTGGCCTCGCTGATCATCGATGGAGGCTACAGGGCCCCCGTCACTCCCTCTCCCTGGATCGGGATCCGACACGACCCCGCGGGTCTTCAGCTCTGAGCGCGGTCGCGACTCCATACGTAGGACCTTCATGACTCTGTCGCGCCACGACCATGACGACAGGGGCCATCGCACGGGCGTGGGGGCATCGAGGGTGGGCACAGCGGACCTCCGCTTTCACAGATGGATCGCCCCGTCGAACGACGAAGCGGCGGGGCCCACGATGGGACCCCGCCGCCAATGACGCGGTGATGGCGAACGGTGATCTCGATACCGTTCTCCTACACCCCGGCTCGTCGTCCTTAGCCTCCGACTGTCGCGATGCGGCCCTCGCCTCCCGAGGGGTAGTCGGCGGCAGACACGGTACCACCCAGTCCATCCTGGATGTAGTTGCTCAGCGCTTGCTGGTAGGTCGCGCCGAGGCTCGTGAAGGGCGCCCCACGGTACGGATACCCGTCACCACCGCGCGCCAGGAAGTCGATGGTCGCGACGGTCACGTCCGCGCCGGCCTGAACGGCTCCACCGCTCACGAGGACTTCGCCATTGTCCAGCGTCACGTCGACGATGCGGCTCCCGGCCGTCACGACGTTCCCGCTTTCGTCCAGTTCCTGCGCACTTCCGCTCGGATCGTACGTGAAGCTGAAGCCCGAGATCTGGGCGAATCGCCCACTCGTGAACTCGACGGCAGACACGGCCTGCTCGAGGATCTCCTTGAACTGCTCACGGGAGATGTCCGGGACGACGCTGACGAAGTTGGCAAAGGGCACGAAGTCGAAGGTGTCGAACTCCGTGAGGTCGCCAGCCGGCACGATGGCATCGTTCCGGATCCCGCCACCGTTCTGGAGGGCTACATCCGCAGTCGGGACACCGAACGCCGCAGCCAACTCATTCGCCTGCCACCGGAGCGCGTCGGCAATGAGGTTGCCTTCATTGGTCTCGACGGTCCGCACCTGGGAACGTCGGCCGTCGAGCTCGACCTCGGTCGCACCGACGATCGACGCCTGAAGCGTGGCCACTGCGTCGGCGATGGGCTGCTCGATGAGCGCTTCGATCTCGGGATCGCCCATCCCCTCGACACGAACGGGACCGCCGGCCCAATCCAGGGCACGACCGAAACGGGCGAAGTGCACTTCGAGTCGCCCGACGTAGCTGTAGCTTCCGGACGTGGTCACGACAGGGACGTCCCGCCCGAACCGATCGTTGGCGATCAGCGGGTACGAGCCGAAGACCTCGTCGCCGGGGATGATGACGTCGTCGCCGTTGGCCAGGAGTTCATCCCCACCCCCCGCGATGACTACGTCGACGTGGTGGAGCATGGGAATCAGCTCCAGGTCCGCGTCGATGCCCTGGAGGTGGCTGATCAAGATGATCTTGGTAGCACCACGACGCAGCAGCATGCGTGACTCACGGTTGATGAGAGCGGCGACATCCTGAAGAACCTCGACGTCGCGCGGACTCGAGATCGTGCGAAGCTCGGGTGTCGTCGCCCCGATGATGCCGATGCGCTCGTGCCGTTTGAGATTCCTGCGGCCGCGCCATCCGTGGCACTGCTTGTTGCCCCAACCACGATCGTAGCGCGCATGCCGTCCCCCGCGCCCCCGGCACTCGTCATCGGGACCGTATACCGGCACCCGAAGCAAGTGGCTGGAGGCGATCCGACCACGACGCTCCAGCCGGGCCAGACGGGGCTCCCCATCGAAGCGAAGGTTGGCGCTGAGGAAGGGCGGCGTCGTCATCGAGAAGCTCTCGATGTAGTCGGCCAGCACGTCCGGGCCGAAATCGAACTCGTGGTTTCCGATGGCGAAGGCGTCGAACCCGATCATGTCCTGAGCCATCGCGTCGAAGAACGGCTTGCCGTTGGCGAGGCTCGCGCTGAACTCGGGGCCCGCCAGGAAGTTGTCGCCGGACGAGAGGAGGACGACCGCGCACTCGACCTCGCAGTCGTTCGTCGCCTCTTCCCTAAGATCGTCCACCGTACGCGCGAAGCGGGCGACGCCGCCGAACTCGTCACCGGGCAAGAGATCCGACTCGCCGTCGTTGGCGTGGAGGATGGTCAGCGTGAAGTCCGCGCGACGCGGTGCTTCGATGAGGGACAGGTCGGGCTCGAGCGTCGGCTCGGTGATCGGGTTCTCGCAAGCGGCGAGTGCGATCAGGCCAAGGCTCAGAGCCGGGAACACACGATGCAGCTTCATGATGGGCTCCGGGCAGGTTGGGTGCGAATCGATTCAACCTGCGGATCCCGAGCGAAGGGCCTGCGGTCCCCAGGGAACGGTTCGGTAACCGATCTGCGTCGGGTATGTGACCGGGTGTCGTGGCCTGCCCGTCTGGAGGCGCCGCCCGGATTGAGCTCCGGTCGGCCTGCGGCCGATCCTCGCTCCTCTCGCGGAAGGGCTCGGTGGCCCAGGGGCCGACCCTTTTGGCCGCTCGAGTCGAACCTACGGTTCTGCGCGGCAACAGCCGCGCGCCGCTTCGCGGCTGAATCCGGGCGGCGCCTTCCTGAGTGCCATAGAAAACGGGCAGGTCACTGCCACCCGTCGGGTGTCGTGGCCTGCCCGTCTAGAGGCGCCGCCCGGATTGAGCTCCGGTCGGCCTGCGGCCGATCCTCGCTCCTCTCGCGGAAGGGCTCGGTGGCCCAGGGGCCGACCCTTATGGCCGCTCGAGTCGAACCTACGGTTCTGCGCGGCGTGGGCCGCGCGCCGCTTTGCGGCTGAATCCGGGCGGCGCCTTCCTGAGTGCCATAGAAAACGGGCAGGTCACTGCCACCCGTCGGGTGTCGTGGCCTGCCCGTCTTAGAGGCGCCGCCCGGATTGAGCTCCGGTCGGCCTGCGGCCGATCCTCGCTCCTCTCGCGGAGGAGCTGGGTGGCCCAGGGGCCGACCCTTCTGGCCGCTCGAGTCGAACCTACGGTTCTGCGCGGCAACAGCCGCGCGCCGCTTCGCGGCTGAATCCGGGCGGCGCCTTCGTGAGTGCCACAGAAAACGGGCAGGTCACTGCCACCCGTCGGGTGTCGTGGCCTGCCCGTCTAGAGGCGCCGCCCGGATTCGAACCGGGGATAAAGGATTTGCAGTCCGATCGGCCGGACATCGGATCAGGTCGGAATCGCGCGAAATGGCTCGCCCTCGGGTGCCCTGGCTCGGTCTGGTGTCCGGATCACACCGGATAGGGACGTGCGCGCATCATGCGATTGGTCCAGGTTTGGTCCGCTCGCAAGACATCCAGGAGTAGCTTCGCGCCATGGGCGAAAACGAAAATTCCGAAGCCGAACCCCTCATCACGCTCGACCTGGGCGAACACAATGGTGGGGAGAGACCCTTCTTCGATTCGAAATCATTGGTGAAGTGGCTGGAGCAGGAAGTCGAGCATTTCGGTTGGATCGGCTCCCAACACACGGCGACTCGCGCGGTCTTCAAGAAGCTCCAGCAGCTTCGAACCTTCGGTCAGCACTACCATGAGGACCCCCTGAGAAACGATCAGGTGTCCGCACGCGCCCGAACCGTGTACGCGCTGGAGCGGATGCCAACCTCAGAGTCACCGGTGGGCCAGCTGGTCACCTCGGTGCGCGCGACCCATGGAGACAATGCAGGGTCCGCCGCGCTCAGCTACTTCCTGAGCGGACACCCGATGCCGCCGATCCATGAAGACCGCGAGGCTATGCTGGGTACGGTGTTGGCGACCCTGTACCACTTAGAACTTGTCGGTTCCTTGCAAAGTGAGTCCGCCTCCCTGGCGGCGCTGAGGGTGAGATGGGAGGAGACACTGTCTGCGGAACACGCGGCGACCCTCGCATCGCTTGACGAAGCCGATCGACTACTGGCCGACGTCGACGATCGATACGGGCGATATCGGCGGGCCGGCCTTCGCACGATCGCCAGCATGCGAGCGGCGCGGCGCGCTTCCATTGATCGCCTCGATAGTGCACTCAACGACTCGCTCGCCAGCGCAGAAAAGCGCCTTGCGGAGCACGAGGCTTTTTACCGGAGCGAGATCGCGCTGCGGGAGGCAGTCGAGTACTGGACCTCAAAAGCCGAGGACTACGGGGCGGCGGCAGATCGTTTCCTGCCAGCTGCCTTCAGCATGATGGTGCTCGCAGGGCTCGGGGCAGTTGGCGCATCCGCCGTCGTTATCGACACGAATACCCCAGGGTGGTGGGAGGTGGTCACCGTCGGCTCGGTTATCGTGTTCGGGTTCTGGATGGTCAGGATCTTCGTCCGGCTCGCGTTGAGTAACCGACACCTTGCTACAGACGCCGAGGAGAGGGTGGTCATGGCCAAGACCTACCTTTCACTACTTGAAGACGAACGCCGACCGGTCGGCGAGCAGGATCGCGTCCTAGTCCTTCAGGCCCTGTTCCGGCCTTCTTCTACCGGCCTCGTCCGGGACGACGCCGCACCACCAGGAGGAGTAGAGCTCATTACACGACAGCTGCGTGGCTGAAAGCTCGCGCTGACGATCCACAGACCCCGCCGGTCGCAGACCTGATATTGACGTCTGACGAACGGCAGACTACGATCCTGACGTTGAACGGTCTTCGGACGGTGTGACCGAGCAGCACGACACCACCCAGGCCCCCGGAGAAATGGGGAGAACCTGGAACGCTGAGGGCGCGACTGGATCCAGACGGATCCGGCCGCGCCTTTTTTTGTTGCCTAGCGGAGGGTTAGCGAGCCATGGACGGGTCAGGCAGAAAGCGCACCGAGCGAGTCACGATTCGCCTGCGTCCCCACGAGCTAGCTCGACTCCGGATCGCTGCGTCGACACGGCACGAGCGGATCGGCGAGTTCCTCCGGGCATCTGCTCTCTCCCGCGCCGACCGTGTGATCACCCGAAGCGAGTCGTCTACCGATGACTGACAACATCCAGGCGGTCGGCCTCGAGTTCGACACGAGCCAGTACGAGCGTGCGATTCAGCGTGCGGAACGCCGGCTCGACGACCTGGAGGAGTCCGTCGATCGGTCGACCCGCGACATGAAGAAGCAGGAAGACCAGTTCACGCGGAACGCGCGGGCCATGGCGACGTACGCGGTCGCCGCGCACTCGCTCCGAACCGTCGCTCAGGTCACCGGAGACATCTTCCAACTGGGGGCGTCGGTCGAAGAAACCGGCTCGAAGTTCGAGACGACCTTCGGCGATGCGGAGCGCCGTGTTCAGGCCTTCGTCGATACGAACGGCACGCTCATCGGCCTCAGTCGACAGCAGGCCCAGGAGGTCCTCGCCACGACGGGAGCGATCACCCAGGGACTCGGCTTCACCACGGAGGCCTCCGCGGCCGCGGCGGTCGAAGTCCTTCGACTGGCGGGTGACCTCAGCTCGTTCAACAACCTCCCGACCGAGTCCGTGATCCGAGCGATCAACAGTGCGCTCACCGGAGAGCGTGAGCAGCTCAAGAGCCTCGGGATCGTCCTCCGGGAAGCCGACGTCCAGCACCGCGCGCTGGCCAACTCCGGGAAGGTCAACGCCTCCGCCCTCACGGACGTCGAGAGGGCGACGGCTTCGATCGAGCTGATCACCGAGCGAGCAGGCGTGGCGGTCGGTGACCTGGCTCGGACCCAGGACTCGGCCGCCAACCAGGCTCGCCGACTGGGCGCGGAGTTCCAAAACGTTCGGGAGGAGCTCGCGGTTAGCCTGATGCCCGCCTTCGCCACCGGACTGGACCTCACGACGAAGTTCACGAAGGGGCTTCAGATCATGGGGGCCGAGGCGGCCGTGTCCGTCGCGCAGCTCGAGCTCTCGTTCGCCCGCCTGAACGAGAAGGACGGAGGGATCCTCGACTTCCTCGGCCTCGGCAAGGGCGCAGGGCTCATCGATCCCTTGGGGTTAGATCTCTTCTCACGGGCCGCAGGTGCTAACCTCGAGTCGAGCGTCGCTGAGGCGGAGGCCAACCTCGAGCGGATCCGTGCGGCGGCCGAGGAAGTGAAGGCCGAAATCGTCGGACTTCCGACCGCCTCGTCCGTGCCTCTCACCGGATCGTCGACGTCGGGCGGTGGCGCGGGGACGTCCTCCGACCCGGCGGAACGCGAGCGTGCTCTGAAGCGCCGCGAGGACATGCGTCAGCGCCAGATTCGGAGCGCGGCAGCCCTCGCGAAGGCGGAACGCGATCTCATCCACAACCTCGACCTCGAAATCCTGAGGCTGACGGAAGGCGAGCGCGCGGCCCGCGAGTTCGAGCTGAGGACCGACGGCATCACGGAGTCGACGATTCGCCACGCGCTCGCCAGGTACGACGCGATCGAGGCGCTCGAGGCTGA
This sequence comes from Gemmatimonadota bacterium, assembly GCA_030430625.1. Classification (GTDB taxonomy): domain Bacteria; phylum Gemmatimonadota; class Gemmatimonadetes; order Longimicrobiales; family Gaopeijiaceae; genus UBA2589. The sequence continues at coordinate 15,706 of JAUIKL010000027.1, read as the reverse complement.
GCTCGCGGCCCGGGAGGCGGCGAAGGAGAAGGCCGAGGCGTGGGTCGATGCGGAAGTCGATCGCCTGAACGAACTCGAGAGCCAGGTCGGACGGTTCACAGGGCACGTCGAGAACGCCTTCCTGAGCATGGAAGACGGCGTTGTCCAGTCGTTCGGCCGAATGATCGACGGGATGATCAAAGAGTCCCAGCGCCTCGCCTTCGATCGGTTCATTGGAGGGCCGCTCAACAACGCCGTTGCTGGCCTCTTCGGCGACGCCCCCCAGGGCCCCGGCGCGATCAAGCACACGATCGACCCGATCACCCACCTCCCGGTCGGCAACGTCGTCGTCGTGAACGCGACGCAGCAGCTGAACCTCAGCGCGATCGACTCAAGGAGCGGTGCCGACTTCATCCGGAGTCAGAAGGCCGAGATCATGGGCCAGTTCGTCGAGGGGCTCCACGAGAGCGACGTCCTCCGCCGGATGACGAGGTCGTAGCGCCCATGACGACTCGCGACTACCGCGCGATGGCGACCCGGCTCCGCAGCATGCGCGGCGGCGTTCAGCGTCTTTCCGACACGCTCGATCGAGCCATCGATGCGATCGACGGAGTTGTGGCGTCCCCTGATGACCTGGACGCGCAGACCAACGCCTTCCATCGACTCCAGGATCTGCGAAAGGCGCTCTCCGCCGTCCCGATCCCCACCCACCCCCCCAGAGGTGACCAATGGACCTGACCGTCCGAGAAGTCCTGCTACTGATCCGTGAATCCACCGGATTCCTGAAGCGCGGGGCCGACGGTGAGCTGACCACGACGGTCGGCAAGCTCGCTTCCCAGGGCCTCGCACTCATCGAAGCCGACAGCGCGCCTGACGAGTGGACCGTCCAGGAGGCGCAGCCGGCGCTCGAGGCGCTGGCGTCCGCGGCTGGCCGATCCGCCGAGGAGCGCGTCCGAGCGCACGGCCAGGTCCTGAGGGCCCTAGGGAAGATCAACTAGCACGCCCTCCCGCGACCCAGCGGGAGCACAGACGAGAACGACTCCGCCGGAAGGCACCAACCCGAGAAGGAAGGAGCGACGAACGATGAAGACGCACGACTTGATGGCAGAGGTCCGCAGCCTTCGGCGCCGGTCGACCACGAAGCTGCCCGGCGAGGTCCTTCACGAGCAGCGGAAGGCGGCCGCGCGGAAGCGCGTCGACCGAGACGTTGCGCTGCGCCAGGCGCGCGCTGTCTTCGCCGAGGTCCGGAAGGGTGAGCTCGAGGCGAGACAGCAGGTCCGGAAGAACGAAGAGCTCCGCGAGGACCTCCAGCCTGCGCGGAACGCCGAGGTCATTGAGAGCCGGAACCGAGAGATGTCCGTCCAGCTGGGAGCCCTCAAGCGGATCATGGACGACCTAGCGGCGAGGAGTACTCACAGGGCCACCTTCGAGCCGTCCGCCCTGCTCAGCACGTACGGGCCCATCCTGAAGCACGTCGCGCCGGAGGAGTTCAAGAGCATCCTTCGGCAGGCCCAGGACGCCGGCGACGCGACAGCGGTTCGTGCGTTCGCCTCCTTCGCGAAGACGGCGACCGAGAACTTCCGTCCCTACAAGGCTCATGGGCTCGACATCATGGCCCTGGTCGAGGACGCGAAGCTTTCGATCGTCTCCGAAGACGAGCTCGTCGCCGAATACGCGGGTGAGGTCCTCGAGTCCATGGGCGACTCTCTCGAGCTCTACTTCTCCGAGCTCGAGAAGCACGGCCGCGTCGACGACGTCTACTTCACGCCCGACCTCGCGTCGGGACGATCGGCGCTGGACATCCTCACCCGGGATTCGGACGAGGACGAGGGCTAGGGGCCTACGGCGTCGGTCCGAGGATCCCCGGGGATGCCAAGGCGAGCGTTCGTGAGCGCCAGGAGCCTTCTGCGCGCGCAGTCACCAGCGGGTAACCGCCGAGGGCGGCGCTGGAGGGCGCGTGACGACGTGCCCGTGTACAGCCGTGCAGGAGTCCAGGCCCCGACAAGCTCAGTGCCGCGGTGTCCACCCCCTTGGGCCGGCGCCCGCCCCCAGCCCGTGAGTATTCCGCGCGGAATACGGAGGGCGGCATGGACACGGTGACCGCGGAGGCCGCGTTCCTCAGTGTGGCCATGACCGACGGGGACGTTCTGGATCGGGACCTCCCGGCGGCCGCCTTCGGTGACTCAAAGAACCGGGCCGTGTACCTGGCGATGCGTAGGCTACGCGACCAGGACATGTCGATCGACCCGGTCACGCTCCCTGAGAGACTGATCGCTGACGATCGGCTCGAAGACGCCGGCGGCATCGATTACCTCGGCAAGCTCGGCGGCGTCGTCTCTCAGCGGAGCCACGTTGAGGACTACGCGCGGATCATTCTCGAGGGGTATCGCCGCCGGGGACTCGACAGCGTCGGTCGGCGCCTGAGCCAGTTCGCGCGGAACGGCCGACCGGTCTCGGATACCGTCGATGAGGCGCTCGAGCGCCTGGAGGCACTCGCTCAGCATGCGTCAGACGGAGCCGTCCCTCTCTCCACTGAGGAGGACCTCGAGTCGATCGAAACCGCCTCCCCCCTCGTCGGCCAGATCCTGCACCGCGGCACGCTCGCCGTACTCTTCGGTGCTCCGGAGGCTGGCAAGTCGTTCCTCCTCCTGGACTGGGCAGCCCATATCGCTCGAGGTCGACCCTGGATGGGCCACTCGGTCGACCAGGGATCCGTCGTCTACGTGTACGCCGAAGGACGCAGCGGTCTCCGGAGCCGCATGCAGGCGTGGCGCGACTACCACGGATCCGCCCCCTCCCCGGCCCTGAGATTCGTCACGCAGCCCGTCGAGCTCATGGCCCCGAGCGAGACGCGGCGGTTCGTCCGATCCATCCGAGCCTTCGACAGTGCACCCCGGCTCATCATCCTAGACACGCTCGCGCGCTGCATGCTCGGCGGGGATGAGAACTCCTCCACGGATATGGGTCTCCTGGTCCGAGGCGCCGATGTGATCCGCGAACAGACCGGCGCGACGGTACTCCTCGCTCATCATCCGAACGCAAGCGGCGACCGCGAGCGCGGCAGCACCGCCCTCCGGGGGGCCGCTGACACCGTCCTCCGACTCCGGGCTGAGGGCCGCGTCCGCACGCTCAGCTGCATCAAGCAGAAGGATGCGGAGCCGTTCAAGCCGCTCGATTTCCAGCTCGAAAGCCACGCGGAATCGGCCGTCGTAACTCCAACTGGAGCTATTGGAGTAAGGGGCCGATACCTCGCTCCGACAGAGGCGAGAATCCTCCGGTCACTCCAACAGTCTTCGTTGGAGGAAGGACTCTCCGCCACCGCGTGGATGGAGGTCTCGGAGGTCAGCAGTTCCTCTTTCTACAACGCGCGAAAGTCGCTGGTAGACAAGGGTTTGGTGGACAGGGACCGCCCGGGGCGCGGTTCACTCTACCGACCCAGCCCGCTCGGTTGCGAGGTCCTGGAGGCCCTTACTCCATGAAACTCCAACTCAACTCCAATTGGAGTAACTCCACTTACTTCCTCCAACGCCCCCCCTCTTTAGAGGGGGGCGGAGGGAGTGGAGTAGAGCTTGGAGCGGAGCGAAGACTCGGGGTGCCCGCAAACCCCTCGCGTCGGATCCACCCGAAATCGGCCTCATGGAGGTCAGATCGGAGCTCCTTCGGCCAGGCTCTGAGCGTAAGGCAGAGTAGACGTCATTCCCGGACCTTCGGGAGCCCGCATGACTACTGGCTTCCCGGGGAGGTGGTCCAATGATGGACCAGAACGGGAAGGCCTTCGACTCGGTGGAGGCCCTGCACCGCTGGTGCTCCGACGCTCTCCCGGGCACGACGGTACCGGCTGCTCAGGTCGCGCTGGCGCTGGCGGACCTGGTCGTCGACCGGCCCGAATCCGGAGCCGTGGTGGCGCCAGAGGACGCGACGTGGCAGGAGCGTCTCTGGACCGTCCCGGGGGAGCGGCGGCTCAACATCGCTGAGGCGGTCGAGGCGCTCGGGCGGTCCAAGACCTGGATACGAGAGCGCCTGAAGGGCCCCGGAGCGATCCCGCATCGAAAGCTCGAGGGGGCTCTCGTCTTCAAGGCCGGAGAGCTGCGGGCCTGGATCGAGGACCACGAGCACGTCGAGGTTGGAGGTCGATCGACATGACCCAGTGTCAGCACGTCCGAGGGGATGGGACCCCGTGCCGCGCGACCTTCGGTCTCCGAGGCGGCTTCTGTTGGAACCACGACCCGACCCGGGCAGCTGAGCGTGCAGCAGCGCGGGCGAAAGGGGGGAAGGCGAAGGCGGCGAAGGAGCGGGGGCTTGGGCCCAAGGACCTACCCGGAGAGCTGGAGACGGCGGCAGACGCGGCCCGCTGGTCGTCGTGGGCGACCCGGGCGCAGGCGATCGGTCTGATCGACGCGCGCATGGCCGGCCAGACGTTCGCGGGGCTGAAGACGTTCATGGCCGCGCTCGACAAGGCCGGGCGCGAGCAGAACCTCGAGCAGCGCCTGGCCGAGCTCGAGGAGCAATGGAGCGAGGAGCGGGCGCAGCTCCTGGCACGCATAGCTGAGCTGCAGGGCGCCCGATGAGCAGGAAGGCGAAGGGGACGCGGCGCGAGCATCGGTCACGCCGGATCATGGAGGCTCTGGGGTACGAGGTCGTCCGGGCCGCGGGCTCGCACGGGCCGTGGGACCTGGTCGGGATCTCGAGGACGGACGTGCTCCTGGTCCAGGTGAAGAGCCGAGACTGGCCGGGGCGGGTCGAGACGGAGGAGCTCGAGCTCGCGCCGGCACCCCCGAACGCACGGAAGCTGGTGCACCGGTGGCGGGACGGTGAGTCGATGCCGGACGTGCGGGAGCTCGGGACGTGAGCAGCTTCGAGGAGCGGCTGCGGCAGCTCGAGGGGGACGTCGCCGGCGACCTGGTCGAACAAAGGCGCGTCGATGCGCCCGTCGACTTCACGCGGTGGGAGAACGACCCGATCGGCTTCATGCGCGAGGTCCTACGCTTCGAGCCGTGGTCCGCGCAGGTGGAGGTGGCGGAGTCCGTCCGTGACCACGAGCTCGTGTCGGTGGCGGGGTGCAACGCAGCTGGGAAGGACGCGATCGCTGCGCAGCTCGCGCTCTGGTGGGTCTATGCGTGCGGGGGCCTGGTGCTGCTCTCGTCCGCGACGATGAAGCAGGTCAAGGACGCTTCGATGGTGGAGGTCGCGCGGGCCTTCAGCCGTGCACGAGGACGCTACGCGCTCCCGGGTGACCTCTTCCAGATGTCGCTGAGGCTCGACGGAGAGCCCCGGCTCCTCGCCTTCACGAGCACCGAGTCCTCCCGGCTCACCGGATACCACCAGCACCGGATCCTGGCCATCCTGAGCGAGGCACAGGCCGTCGAGGACTTCGGGTACGAGGGGATGATGTCGTGCGCCACGGGCCCGCAGGATAGGCTCCTGGCGGTCGGGAATCCGGTGCTGACGTCGGGGCGCTTCTACACGGCGCACATGAACCCGAGCTCCCCGTGGAAGGCGATCCGGATCTCGGCCGAGGAGCACCCGAACGTCGTCGAGGGTCGGACGGTGATCCCGGGCGGGCCCTCCCGCGCGTGGACGCGGCGGATGGCGGCCGAGTGGGGTCGGCACTCGAACATGTACCGGTCGCGCGTTCTCGCGGAATTCCCCGACCAGGGTGAGGAGTCGCTGATCGCTCGGAGCTGGGTCGAGGACGCGATGGCACGAGGTGAAGCTGCTTCGGCTCCTCCGGCGACGCTCGAGCCGATCCTGGCGGTCGACGTCGCGCAGTACGGGCCGGATCGGACGGTGGTGGGCGTACGCCGCGGCGACTCGCTCGAGCGGTTCGTGGTGTGGGGAAACGCGTCCATCCCGGAAACGGTCCGACGCGTTGCGGACGTGGCCGTCGGAGAGGGGTTCGTTCGATGGGCCGAGTGGGGAATGATCGTCGTCGACGACGTCGGGATGGGTACGGGTGTCGCGGACGGGCTGAAGGAGCTCGGCTACCGAGTGCGGCGCTTCAACGGAGGCTACCGCGGCGGGCTCGGCGATCGGTTCCTCAACGTCCGAGCTCAGGCATTCTGGCGCGTTCGTGACCTACTCGAGTCCGGCAAGCTCCGTCTGCCCCGCGACTCATCACTCGCCGAGGAGCTCGTCGCCATCCGCTGGCATCCGACGACCGAGAACAAGGTTCAGATCGAGCCGAAGGTGCAGCTCAAGGGCCGGCTGGGCCGGTCGCCCGATCGGGCCGACTGCGTCTCGATGGCGTTCTGGAAGGAGACGTTCCGGCCGTTCATCATGCAGCCGTTTCTGTGAAGTGTCAGGAGGCCGGTCCGGTCTCACTACTCGATGCCGACGGGAGGGCACCGGTGTTCCGCACCGCAAAGCACCACTGGATCGTGAACGAGAACTCCGAGGCCCGAACCATCAGCCTCAAAGAACTCCTGACCGACCTCGAGGAAGCCGGATACGAGATCTATGCGGTGCTGCCGGACCGCACTGTCATCGCCCGCCGGCCCCTTCCCCAGGCGATTCAGTAGATGACGCGCGAACTCTCTTCACTCGGCAGATAGTGCGCCACGATCTCCCCGCCGAGCAGATCGACGGCACACGCGGCCTGCGCGCACAGGTCGCCGGGGAAGTACTCGGGTCCGTGCGGCCTCGAGCCTGGCGGACACAACCGGCTCAGCTCGTCTTCGAATTCGGCCGTCAGCTCAGGGAGCTGGCAGTCGACTACACGCCAGACGCCCTCCCGGGACAGCTCCGCCTCGTACACGTGGAAGGCGATCCGGAAGAGCGGGATCCGCTTACCCATCGGCTCCGGCCTCGAGTTCTTCGGCCAACTGTGTGAGCTCAGCCGCCCTTTTCCGCGCCAGTTTGGCCAGGGCCGGCTGCCATCCGTCCGGAGGTCGACGATACCCACTGGCCGCCGGGGCGAGCCGTGCCTGGCGAACAGTCTGGACCGACGTCCAACCCGCCGCGTCGGCGACCTCCTGGTGTGTGGGGCAGTCGGTCAGTCGATCAGTCGCTTCGGAGAAGTCCAAGTTTGTAAATCCCGGCATTGACAGATTGGGGCCGTATATCCGAGTATATACTCGTGAGGCGAAAAAAAGAAACCCCGCCCCGGTCGCGCCTGGCAGCATGAACCGGAACGGGGTCACACATCACAGCCCGAAGGCCGTTCACCACGTTCGCCTCGACGAGCGGCGCCGGGCAAGAGAGGAACCATGACGACCTCGGCCACACCTCCGGCGAGTCTCGCACCCGTCCACCTCGCGACCCTTCTCCAGGTCCACACCTCGGCCCTTCAGGAGCTTCTCGTCCCACTGACCCTCGGGGCATCCAGCGTGACGGGTGTAGGCTACGTGGAAGAGGTTCCCACCCCTTCGGGATCCTACAAGGAGGTAGTCACCGGCCGTGGCGAAGCCCTACGGCAGGCATGCGCGGCGATCGCGGAGCTCCAGGCGGACGCCATGTGGGAGCTCGAGGGATCGGCTTCACGCCCGAAGTGGTTCGTGGATGCGCAGCGGAAGATGGCGGTCATCGCCTCTGCGCTCGACGGCCTCGCGGGGCTGGGGCCCAACCGTGAGCCGTGGAGGACGTTGACCGGGATCCGGGACCTCCTGACCGAGCTCGAACAAGTCGCTGAGGACGTCGTCGAAGCGTCCGACGAGGCAGCCGGTCATGGATGATCGGGCCACCAACGCTCGAGGGCAGCACCCTGCCCTATTCCGCACGGAATACCCAGTCGCCGGAGGTCCGCCCCATGCGTGAAGACATCTATCGAGTCAGTCGACCCATCCATGCGCTGGGAGCCAAACCCGGCGACAGGCTGATCATCCGCCGAAGCCACAGCGAAGCTCCGATACTCGTCGTGCGTCAATTCGGCCACGTGACCCTGGCTGAGCTGACCGAGGACGGCGTATTCGACTCGAGGGCGGAGTTCGAGCGGAGCATCCCGCCCTCCGGACGGCCGAAGCACAACCGACCGGACCACCTACGTCTCGTGAGAGCTGAGGAGCGGTCCAATGCCTAAGCGAAGAAGTTACGGCTCCGGGACCGTCCAGCGCCGCGGCAACAGCTGGCGGGTGCGGATCATGGTCGACGGTCAGCGCCACACCTACTCGCTCCGCGACGTGACGAAGAAGGAGGCCGAGCGGTTTGCGAAGGACAAGGCTCAGGAGCTCCGCGACCTCACCGGCCTTGGACTACCCGGTCGGATCCGCTTCTCCGCCCTCCTCACCCGGTACGAGGCCGAGGCTCTGAGCCAGCGGGCCCCGCAGACGGTGAAGAGCTATCAGTCGACACTCGCGGCCTTCCGGACGTTCTTCATCCGCGACTCCGGAGACCCGCTGGCGGCAGAGATCCGACGCGGGCACGTGAAGGCCTTCCTCAGCTGGCGCCGGCTCCACCAGCCGGACGGGTCGACCAGGTCGCGGCCGTTGAGCTCGAGGAGTGTCGAGAAGGACCGGGCGATCCTGTCCGGCGTCTTCAGCTTCGCGGAGGAACTCGAGGTCGTCGCGGCCAACCCCTGCCGGAAGGTCGCGGTCCCGAAGGGCGACAAACGGGAGCCGCTCATCATCGACGACGGCCAGTTCGACGCCCTGGTCGAGGCGTGCGGCGATCGGGACATGCTTCGGCTCTACGTGCTCGTCCTCGGCGAGGCGGGCCTCCGCTGCGACTCTGAGGCGCTCTGGCTCCGCTTCGAAGACGTCGACCTCGAGAACGGCTTCCTGACGGTCGAGAGCGTACGGAAGGGCCGGAGGACGAAGAGTGGCCGGATGCGGGTCGTGCCGATGACCCCGCGGCTTCTCGAGGCGATGCGGGCCCACTTCCGGAGCTATCGCTTCGCGGCGTACGACGGTGGGGCGTCCCCCTGGCTCTTCCACCACCTCGTGACCCGTCGCCACGCGAAGGCCGGAGATCGGATCACGAAGCTCCGGAAGTCGTTCTACGCGGCCGCGAAGCGCGCGGAGTTGCCCGCAGATCTACGGCAGCACGACCTCCGGCACCGTCGGGTCACGACCTGGCTCGCGGCTGGCAAGCCGGCTCACCTCGTCCAGAAGGCGATGGGACACTCGGACATCCGCGTGACGCTCGGGTACAGCCACCTGGTGCCGGAGGATCTCAGGACTCTGGTGGATCCCCTTCCGGAGGGGCCTCAGACGGGTCGCCAGCTTCGGAGAGTAGAGCCCTCGCGATAGGCCCATACTTGACTCGAGAGTCCGCAGTGATCCATCCGCTGAGCTCTCGTGACGGCCCACCAATCTTCAGCAACTCGTCGGCGATGAGGGCAGCTTGGCGGCGAGTAATACCACGATCTTGAAACGAGGGACCGGCCCCAAAGCTCGGGCTGCGTTCGGCTCTCAGTAGAGAACGAACGCCGTCAAGCACCTCCTCGAGCATGTCTGGGACACTCCGGCTCGCCACGGCGGAGCCCGGGTCGACTCTCCCGAGATCCTGGAGGAGGTCAGGAAGCCACTTCTGAAGGGTCTTGTGTAGGCTGGTCTCCGACCGAATCGGAAGGTCGGCATGGACCCGCGCTTCGTTCACGGACGCGACGAGTTTCGTGACGCCGTCCGAATCCGCAGAGACTCCCTGGAACTGGCCGAGAGGCTCAGGGACGTCCGAAGGTGCGAGGTCGGTAAGGAACGGGACGACGCGGGCACTGTCGATGCTCTTGGCGACTGCTCCAGCTTCGAACGCAAGCCACGGAGCGATACTAGGCTGCACGTTCTCGGGGGTCAGGCAGAGAATTGCGAAGTGGGTCTCTTCGAGGGCCTGACTGATCTCCGGGCCCCAACGGGCGCCGGCGGAGATCTCCTCGGAAAAGAACGGGACCACGTCCTGGAAGACCTGGGGCAACCAACCATACAACGCGCTGGCGATCGCGTTGCTGCGGGGGCCCGAGAAGCTCAAAAAGACTCGCATAGTCGACGCCCTATCGTTCCCGCTTCTTGAGGGCACTCGCCGGAAACGCCGAGCCCTGCCGCTTGCCGCTTGGGCCACCGGACTCCGAGTGCACCTGGCCTCCGACTTTCATTCAGCACGCCCTCCGTTACTTGGTTTACCCTCACGAGGCGCGTTTGAGCGCCGCCTCCCGCATCTCCTCGGTCGCGGTCAGGCACAGGAACCGACTGCTTTCATAGAAGTCGAGGACCCAGGCAGACACCTGGGGCCCCTCGGAGGGCCTAGGCGCGAAGCAATACCTGAAAGCCCTTCCGTCGCCAACCAAATGGAACGGCGCACCCTCCAGCCCACCGACGATTCGGAGGGCGGCACCGAGAGAGCCCTCGTCGAGCCTCTCCAGATCCTCCATGGCAAACGCTTCGACAGCGGCTTCGGCCGGGAGCGCCCATCCCTTGTGATAGCGCCAGAGTCCGCGAACAACCCGTTGGGCCACCACGCGAAGTCGTTCGAGCTCGACCGAGAACATCCCCGAGGTCCCCAAGTGGAGGCCAGCCGGAGACCGCAGTTGTATCTCCCTCGAGGAGGCTCGCAGACGCCTCAGCTCGCGCCGCTGTTCAGGGCGACCTAGGCCACGGATGAAGTTCGTCGCCCGCGCCCGAGCGTCCGGGTTTGTGCCCGTCTCGATGCGCACTGCCATGATACCGGTCGCGTAGTCGTCGTCTTTGCCGAGGCCGACCCGACATTCCTCGCAGCAGGGCACTGTGATCAGCTGCGGCCGCGGAGGAGCGAAAAGGGATCTAGGCGGGACATGGTCACGCGTCACCGGCCGCCACTCTAGGCAATACGTGCACTGCCCCTTCTTCGCACGTCTTGCCACGCTCCCGACCCTCCCTGTGGTCCAACTTTGGTCCAACTCCGACCCCGAAGGCTCAGATCCTTAGAGGCGCCGCCCGGATTCGAACCGGGGATAAAGGATTTGCAGTCCTCTGCCTTACCACTTGGCCACGGCGCCTAAATGCGACGGGGGCGGACAGCTGTCGCTGCCGCCCCCTGATCACCAGAGCGGGAAACCGGACTCGAACCGGCGACCCCAACCTTGGCAAGGTTGTGCTCTACCAACTGAGCTATTCCCGCAGAGTGACGCGACAACGAAGCTAGATACAAGGCAGAGAGGGGTCAATGGTTTTTCCGGCCCGATGGAGTGGGAGCGGGATGTCGGAAAGCCTTGTACGATGCGGGCACACGGATCGTCGCACGGGACGCGGACATGTAGGGGATTCGGTGTGTCTCCGGGGCGGATGGAATCGGCTCGGAGCGGGACGGGATCGAGACCCGGAACGGGTCACAGGGGACCTCGATCGATCGTTCTCAGGTACGGAATGCGAACGCCGACAGGAGACACGGAATGACGCGGGACGGGACGACGGTTCGAGGGCGCACCCGGGGCTGGAAGGGGGCGCTGGCCGCAATGGGGTTGGCACTGGCGGCGTGTGGTGACCCGGTGGGGCTGATCGAGGGCCCGAACCTGACGGTGGTGGTGACGCAGAACGTGGCCTTCGTCACGTTGAACGCCCCGCAGACGGCGGTGATGGAGGCGCTCTACGAGGGCACGGTGGACGTCGCCTTCGACGGCTGCATACGGATGGAGTCCTCGCTTGGCGGGCAGACGGTGGTGTGGCCGATGGGCTATACCCTGGAGGAATCCGGCGAGAGCTGGGCGGTCCTCGACGAAACGGGCGCGCAACTCGGCCTGCTCGGTGAATCGTTCACCTTCGGGGGCGGAATCGTGACGGACGTGACGGAGGCGCTGGGATTCTCCTCGCAGGATCAGACGATCCTCCGGCAGGAGTGCCCGGGTCGATACTGGATCGTGGGCGAGGTGCCCTAGAGCCGGGGGAACCGAGTTCCAGCCACCCCCGTACACCCTTATACTGTGCGGCGGAACGAGCCGCCTTCGCCCTGGTGCGCCGCTGTCGGCGCCTGCCCCGCGCGCCTACACGTGAGCCTCCCGACACTCTTTCGCGTCACCTCGCTCTCCACGGTCGTGGTGGCCCTCTCGGCGGCCCCGATCGGGGCTCAGGTCCTGGATGAAACGATGGTTCCCCGGGGCCATGTCCGCCTTCAGGCCCACGGGATCTTCGAGTCGTGGGGTGACCGCTTCGGGCGCACGCTCGACGGCACGGAATCGCTGGAACCCCTCGGACAGGATCTGACGGACCCTACGGCCTTCCGGCTCTACCCGGGGCTCTCGGCCCTTCAGACGAGCCTCCGCTCCCTGGGGGCGGCCTCCGACTACACGCCGGTCCTGGGGGCCTCCTCGGGCCACGTCACGAAGGACCGCACGACGATCGACTGGGGCATCGAAGTCGGAGTCTTCGACTGGCTGACGGTCGGGGGGACCCTGCCCTGGGTGCGGCCGCGGACGGCGATCGACCTGTACCTGGAGCCGGACACGATCGCGGGGGACCTGGGGCTGAACCCGGCCTTCACGGACCCGACGGGTTCAGGAGCGTTTCTCTCCTCCTCGGCCACGGCGGCCTCGTCGTCCCAGACGGCCGCCGATGCGGAATGCGCGGGTGGGGTCACGCCGGCATGCGCCACAGCACAGGCGCTGGCCCAGCGGGCCCGGGAGTTCGACGCGGCGCTCCAGGCAGCGTACGGCGCCAGCCCGTTCTTCCCGCTGGTGGGGTCGACGGCGGCCGACGCACTCCAGGCCACGGCGACCTCCCTGTCTCAGGAGCTGGTGGACGCCGGGCTCGCGGCCTTGGCGGCTCCGGCGTTCGCCGGGGCACGGGTGACGGAGGCCGACATCGGCTCCCTCCCTCAGATCGCGGGCGCGGGCATCGAGGGACGGCCGCTCCGTACCTCACCCGGTCTCTACGCAGCCGGGGACGCGGAGGTGTTCACCCGGGTTCGCCTCCTCGACAACCTGACACCGGAGCGCCGGGGCCCCTCGCCCCGCGACTCGATCGGCGTCCGCTCTCGGCCCCGGCCGGGCTTCGGATACCGGCTGGTCGCGACGGGGTTGGTACGGCTTCCGACGGGCACGCCGGAGAACCCGAACGCCTTCCTGGATCTCGGCACGGGTGACGGCCAGATGGACATCGAGGGGCGGGCCGTCGCGACGCTGGTCTTCGGCGGGCGGCTGGGCGTCACGGCAGGGATCCGCTACGGCCAGCAGGGATCGACGACGGTGACGAAGCGGGTGTCACTTCCCGAGGTGCCGATGCCGACGGTCGACACCCGGACGGAGCTGACGTGGACGCCGGGGGACTACGTGGCGATCGGTATCGCCCCGTCGCTCTACATCGCGGACGGTCTCTCGATCTCCGCGGAGTATCGCTACTTCGAGAAGCGACGCGACGCCTTCGAACTGCTGGTCCCGGGCCCCCTCGACCCCTTCGTTCTCGAACTCGAGAGCGGGATGAAGCAGCACCACGTCGGCGGGGGCCTGCGCTACGACACGGTCGCCCCCTGGATCTGGGGTGAGGCGCCCTACGCGGTGGAGATGCACGTCCGCTTCCTCCACGCGATCGAGGGCAGCGGCGGTCAGGCGCCGGAGAGCACACGGGTCGAAGCGGGGCTTCGCCTCTTCAAGCGTCTGTGGGGCACCCCGATGGGCAGCAACGCGCCACCGTCGAACTGACGACGGTCAGGCGAGGCCGAGCAACTCGCGTGCGTGGTCGCGGGAGGCCCGGGACTCGGGGTCCCCGCCCAGCATCCGGGCGACCTCCTCGACCCTTTCGTCGCCCACGAGGCGGCGGACCCGGGTCGTCGTGATCCCCGCATCGTCGCCCTTCTCGACGAGGAGGTGCGCCTCCGCGCGTGACGCCACCTGCGGAAGGTGGGTGACGACGAAGACCTGGTGACGCCCAGCCACCTCGGCGAGCTTGGCCGCCACCGACGTCGCGATGACACCCCCGACCCCACTGTCGATCTCGTCGAAGACGAGGACGGGCACACTGTCGACGCTCGCCAGGATCGACTTCAGGGCGAGCATGACCCGGGAGAGCTCACCACCGCTCGCGATCCGCGCCAACGGCATGGGCGCGAAGCCCCGGTTGGTCGCGACCCGGAACTCGATGCTCTCGGCGCCTCCGGCGGACACCGAGGTGTGCGTGGAGAGGTCGACCTCGAAGCGCCCGCCCGCCAGTCCGAGGTCGGGGAGGGTCTCGGCCACGGCATCCGCCAACCTCCGAGCCGCGTTCGACCGTGCGGCGCTCAGTTCGGAGGCGGTGCGGCGAAGGGCGGTTTCGGCCTCGGTTCGCTCGGCGTTCAGACGGGAGAGGTCGTGATCCGCATCGTCGAGATCCTGCAACTCCGCTCTCACGCGCTGTGCGGTCTCCAGCACGTCCGCCAACTCGGGGCCGTACTTCCGCTTCAACCGGAAGATCCGGTCCAGCCGCACCCGTACTTCCTCGAGGCGCTCGGGGTCGTGTTCGACCTGGCTGGCGTAGTCCCCGATCCGACGCCCGAGGTCGTCTACGAGGTGCGTGACCTCGGCCAGGCGTTCGGCGATGTCCGATAGCCCCGAGTCGAAGGAGGCGAGCCGCGCGAGCGCCTGCCGGACAGCCCCCAGACGGTCCGATACGGAGTCCTCCTCCTCGTACAACGCGGCGTAGACATCCGCAGTGCCCCGGGCCAACTCCTCGGCGTGCTCGTGCCGTCCCGCCTCGTTCTCGAGCTCCTCGTCTTCGCCCGGGGCCAACTCGGCCTCGTCGATCTCGTCGAGCTGGAAGCGGAGGAAGTCGGCGCGGCTCTCGACCTCGCGACGACGCTCCTCGCGCGCCTCCAGCTCCGCCCGAAGCGCTTGAAGACGGGCGTAGCCTTCCGCGACGGCGCCGGCGAGTTCGAGGCAGCCGCCGAAGGCGTCGAGGATGGCGCGCTGATCCGTCGGCCGGAGGAGGGTCTGGTGTTCGTGCTGCCCGTGCAGGTCGACGAGCGCCGAGCCGAGGGCGCCCACGACACCGGCCGTCGCGGGGGAGCCGCACACCCAGGCGCGATTCCGTCCCTCGACCGCCACCTCACGCCGAAGAATGAGCAGGCCGTCCTCGACACGGAAACCGTGGTCGTCCACGACCCTCTTCACCTCCGGGAGGCCGTCGATGTCGAAGACGGCTTCGACCGTCGCCCGATCGGCTCCGGCTCGAACGACATCCGAGGAGGCCCGCTCGCCGAGAAGGAGCGAGAGGGCCCCGACGATGATCGACTTCCCCGCCCCGGTCTCGCCGGTCAGGACGTTCAGGCCAGCGCCGAGCTCGAGGGTCAGATCCTCGACGACGGCGTAGTCGCGTATGCGGAGTTCGACGAGCATCCCGGAAGCTATCCGGCGCCCCGGGGGCGACTCAATGGCTGGACGCCGGCAGCGCTCAGGTGCGCTCCGGGAGGCGGGCGGCCCAGTTGAGTTTGGTGCGCATCGTCTCGAAGAAGGTCTGTCCGGGCAGGCGGACGAGAGAGATGGGTCGAGGGTCCCGACCGACGACGACGTGCTCGCCGGGCGCCACCGCGTGGACGACCTGCCCGTCGACCGTGACCTGATGCCGCCCATCCTGATCGAGCGAACCCACCCGCAGGGTCCGGTGGCCCGGGACGACGAGCGGTCGGACCGCCAGCGAGTGCGGGCAGATCGGGGTGACGACACTGGCGTCGACCTCGGGTTGGATGATCGGCCCGCCGGCGGACATCGAGTACGCGGTGGAACCGGTCGGGGTGGATACGATCACCCCGTCGGCCGCGAAGCTGCCCACGGGCTCGAAGGCGCCGGGAGTCTCGATATCGGGGCCCTCACCGATCTCGATGCTGATCGGGGTCACCCGCGCCGCCCCCTGCGTGTGGACGA
>JAUIKL010000238.1 GCA_030430625.1 Gemmatimonadota bacterium | reverse complement strand
CGAAGTATTCGATCACACCGTGGCCGGTTCCGGCTTCTGCTTCTTCTCCGTGGTGCCCATGCCCCAGCGCTTCTGAATCTCGATTAGCGCCGGCGATGCCACGAAGATCGACGAGTAGGTACCGATGACGACACCGAGGATCAGCACGATGGTGAAGTCCCGGATAACCGCCCCACCGAGGATCAGGAGGGCCAGGAGCACGGCCAGCGTCGTGCTGGACGTCAGCACCGTGCGGGGGAGCGTCTCGTTGATCGACTGATTCACCAGGTCGACGGGGTCCCGCTTGCGCGCGCCCTTGGCCCGCATGTTCTCACGGATCCTGTCGAAGACGACGATGGTGTCGTTCAGCGAGTACCCGAGGATCGTCAAGATCGCGGCCACGGTCGGCAGGGCGATCTCGACCTGGAAGGCGGCCAGGAAGCCCAAGGTGATCAAGATGTCGTGCGCCGTCGCGATCACGGCGGCCAACCCGAACCGGAGCTCGAAGCGCATCGCCAGATAGATGAGCGTCAGCAGGAAGGAGAAGAGCACGGCAAAGAGAGCCTGTCTCTGCAGCTCACCCCCGACCTTGGCCCCGACCAACTCGGTGTTCCGGACCTCGAACGCACGGCCCGGCAGGTTCTCGGTCAGGAGGGTCTCGATCTCGAGCGCGACCTCGGTGATCGAGGCGTCGTCGGCGAGCGGCCCGCGGATCTGGAACTCGTTCGCGTCCGCGCCGCCGAACTGGGTGATCGTCGGGTTGATCTCGACGAGCGCGGAACGGAGTTCAGCGGTCGTGACCGGCTCCTGGAACGCCACCTGGACGAGCGATCCGCCGAGGAAGTCGACCCCGTAGTTCTGCCAACTTCCGAGGGTCGCCACGTTCCTGCCCATCGCCGCGACGCCGAGGGCGAGGACGACGGCAGAGACGATGTACGCCTTCTGGCGCGATTCGATGAAGCGGTACTTCGCTTGGTAGAAGAGTCTCATGACCGCCTCAGATCGAGATGGGGTCCGACGCCTTCTTCCCCGACAGATACAGGAGGAAGAAAGAGCGGGTGACGAAGAGCGCCGAGAAGAAGGACGCGACGATACCGATCGAGAGCGTCACCGCGAAGCCCTGGACGGGTCCGGTTCCGAACTGGAAGAGGATCAGCGCGGTGATCAGCGTCGTGATGTTGGCGTCGACGATCGCCGAGAGGGCGTGCTGGAAGCCCTCGTCGACCGCCGTACGGGTCGCTCGCCCTGCGTCCAACTCCTCTCGTATTCGTTCGAAGATCAGGACGTTGGCGTCCACGGCCATCCCGATCGAGAGAATCAACCCGGCGATACCCGGTACGGTCAGCGTCGCGTTCATCCCGGCGAGACCGCCGAGAACGAGGAGGACGTAGACGGCGAGGGCGCCGACGGCCAGGAGCCCGGCCATCCCGTAGTACGCGATCATCACGATCACGACGAGCCCGATGCCGATGAGACCGGCGCGCTGCCCCTGGTCGATGGAGTCCCGACCCAGCGAGGGTCCGACCGTGCGCTCCTCCACGATTTCGATCCGGGCAGGAAGGGCACCGGCCCGAAGGACGAGCGCGAGGTCGCGCGCTTCTTCGATCGGGGTCCCCTGCCCCATGTCGATCTGGCCCCGGGCTCCGATCCGGTCCCGGATGACGGGGGCGCTCATGACCTCGTTGTCGAGCACGATCGCGAGGAAGTTCCCCACGTTGGCGCCCGAGAAGCGACCGAAGAGACGGCCACCGGCCCGGGAGAACTGGAACTGAACCTGCGACTGGTTGAACTGCGGGTCCCGACCGGCGGTCGCATCCTCCAACTCCGCCCCGGTGAGGAACGAGTCCTCCTCGAGGACGAAGAGTCGGTAGTAGTTGCCCATGCCCTGGCTGACGACGTCCCCCCCCCAGAGCAGGATCTGGTCCCTCGGGAAGGCCCGCTGGACCTCCTCCATGGCCAGGAACAGCTCGGCGATCGGGCGGTCCTCGGCCGCGACCATGTACGTCCCTTCGCTGTCCCCGAGAAGGAGGAGCGACGAGAAAGGTCGGAGGGCGTTCGCAGCGGCCTCGGCCGAATCGGCCGCCGCCGTGGCGACGCTGTCGGCGGCCGCCTGCGCGGAGTCGGGCTCGGCCGTATCGAACAGGAGATCGGTGATGTCGTCCGAGTTATCGACGACGTCACGACCGAGAGCCCGGATGCTGTCGACGCCGAGCGACGCGACGATCGACCGATCGATCCGGGAGAGCGCCTGGTCGAAGTCGGACGTCGGGAGGACCAACTTGAATTCGAGGAAGGCGTTCCTCTGGATGATGTCCTTGGCCTGGTCCTCGTCGTCGATCCCCGCCAACTCCACGATCAGGCGGTCCTGCCCTCGCTTCTGGATCAGGGGTTCCTCGACGCCGAACTCGTCGATGCGCGTGCGGATGATCCGCTCCACACGATCGATCATGTCCGACTTGGCCTCCATCGTCATCGTGCCGTCGGGGTCTTCGACCTCGAGGACGAGGTGCATGCCGCCCTGGAGATCGAGGCCGAGCTTCAGCCAATCGCCAGTTTCGGCGCGGTGCGCGTACAATTGCCACCCCGCTACCGCGACCACGAACGCGATGAAAGCGAGACGACTCTTGAGGCTCTTGAACATGTCGTGCCGGGGGTTCAACGAAAAAAGGCCCCGCAGGGGCCACTAAAACGGCGCGAAGTCGCCGTTTTCTGCAGCCTGTAAAGCTGCCGTCCCCCCATGGGTGTGTCAATCGGATCTACGGGTCCGAAACGCCCGCCCTCACCGATCGCCAGACTCATACCGTAACGACCCCGACGGATGTTCCGGAGCCGGGGTGGTCGACATTCTCACGCAGGTCGACCACCCGCGGAGGAGGGCGCTCCGCCCGAGCCGGCGCTCGGTGGACGCAGAGCTAGAAGTACAGGTAGGTCTGAAGGCGAACGACCCAGGCCGGGTCACCGGAGGCCGGAGTGTAATAGTCCCAATTGAGACCGATCCGGTCGCGCCCCGAGAAGTACAGCATGACGCCCGGCGTCACGAGGACGCCGCCGTCGTCGTCGATCGTGTCGTCGGGATCGGCGACGCTGAAGCGGAGCATCGGCTCGAGGCCGGTAACTCGGCCACGTTCGTGCTCCTGATGGTAAGTCACGATCACCTGTGCGGTGCTGAACCTGGCGGGCATCATCTCAGGCCCGAACGAACGCCAGTTGTCACCGCCCGCCACACCCGCCTGAACCCGCAGCCCGTCCCGGTGCGTGCCGACTTGTACATCCCCGCCCCACGCGAACGCGTGCGCCGTCTCGTCGAGCGGGTCCACGTAGTCCTTCCACGTCACGTTGGCCGAAACGACGACGTCCTCGGTCGCCTGGAAAGACGTGCGTGCGGCCACGGACTTCGCGTCGTTCTCGTCCGTCGTGTTGATCCCGTTTCCGTTCGTGACCGAGGCCATCCAGCTGACCGCTCCCGAGCGGCCGTCGATCCGTAGGCCGAGGTCCCGGTTGACGAGCCCGAGTCCACCCATCAGCTGGCTGAAGCTGCAGACCCCGCCCACACCGGTGCACGCACTGAAGCCAGGGATCCGACCGTCCCGCTCGATAGTGGAGTTGTCGGACGAACTCTCGAGCTCGAACAGATCGAACGCCCGCTTGAACTGTCCGAATCGCACCTGGAAGGCGTCGTTCAGGTTCACGCGCACATAGGCGTCGAGGACCCGCGCGTTGCCACCCGCGAAGCCCGTTTGGAGGCGTCCCGAGAGGCGTTCGTCGAAGGTCGCGTCGACGGCGAGTCGTGCGCGGCGAACGAAAAAAGTCGACGCCGCATCGTCGACCGAGGACGCGTAGAAACCACCGTGGATCACACCGCCGAAACGAAGCGTCGCGGCCCGACCCGTGACCGTGCGCTGCGCCCGCACGGGCTGCGCGACGGAGGCGAAGAGAGCCACGAAGAGAATACAGCCTCGAAGTGCACGCGTGCCTCTCATCGTCTACATCGCTCGGCGTACGACTGCGTGGACACGGGCCATGAAGCGGTTCGCGTCGACCGACTTCTCGACGTAGTCGTCCGCTCCCGCTTCCAGGAGTTCGGCCTCCAGGGCGTCGCTCCCCGTCGCCGTTCGGATAAGGACCGGTAGCGCTGCGGTTTCGACCGAACCGCGGATCTGGTCGAGGACCTGACGGCCGTCGAGTCCGGGCATGGCCAGATCGAGCACGATGAGCTTGAAGTCCTGATCGTCCTTGAGTCGGTCGAGTCCCCGGTGGCCGTCCTCCGCCTCCTCCACCTCGAAGCCGTCGCGCTCGAGCATCGCACGGATCATCATGCGCGCGTCCT
>JAUIKL010000026.1 GCA_030430625.1 Gemmatimonadota bacterium | reverse complement strand
AGCCGGCCGCTCGTGAGTGGACCGACGAACAGGACGTCGCCCTACGTCTGTGGGTGACGCTGGCTCGTTGCTACGCCACGTACTCGAAGGCGATCAGCCAGAAGATTCAGGACTACGGTCTGACGACCCCGCAGTTCGGCACACTCGAGGCCCTGTACCATCTCGGCCCTCTCTCCCTGGGCGAACTGGCTGACAAGCTCCTCGTCACGGGCGGGAACGTGACCTATGTCATGGATCGTCTGGAGGACCAGGGGCTGGTCTACCGCTTCCGGCGCCCCGACGACCGTCGTGTCATCCAGGCTCGCCTGACGGAGGACGGTCGGGCTCTCGTGGCCGAGGTCTTCCCGGGCCACGCGTCGTTCGTCGAACACCTTTCCCGTCATCTGACGGACGACGAGCAGCGACAGCTGTCGGGGCTTCTCAAGCGACTCGGGACGGGGATCCAGGCGCAGGATCTCTGAGCCGCGCGCCTATCGGTAGACGAAGCAGGCGCTCGTCGGGTCGTTCGGGTCGTACAGGACGGGGACGGTGTCGCCCTCCTGCCAGTACGACGCCATCTGATAGGCGTAGTCGATGACGGCCGAGTACACCGCCCCATCCGCTTCGAATTCGAAGCGGAACGCCGCGTAGACCGACCCCTTGTTGACCGATCGGATCGACCCGCGCGTAAAGGTCCCGTGCGTGAAGAGCGGGCGATACCGCCGCACTCTCCCCGCCATGAGCGACGCGTACGAGAGGGGGAAGATCCCGAAGGTGAACAGGGAGACGAAGCCCCAACCCACGGTGTTCCCGATGTGGGTGACCCGGGACCACAAGATCTTTGCCGGAAAGATCGGGTTGATCAGGTTCCGATAGACGTCTCGAAACTCTCCCTGTCTATCTCGAGGAGGATCCCCGAGATCGATGAAGTTCGGGCCTGAGCGCGTGATCGGGACTGCGCGGGCGCCCGGTCGGGAATACGCCATCGGTGCCGATGACGTGGTCGCGGACACGGCCAGCGCACCTCCACCGAGGAGCTCGCGCGCCTCCATGGCCGACTGGGGTCGGTCGCGTGGCGCGGGCCTGAGGAGCGCTTCGATCAGTCGGGTGAGGGGGTCCTTGGCGGGCAGCTCGGCGGGGATCTCGATCCGTCCCGATTCGAACGAGAAGTCGGTCGGCGGGCGGGTGGTCAGGACGTGGAGCAGGGTGGCGCCGAGCGCATACAGATCGGCGGTCGCTCCTCCCTGGCCGACGAGTTGCTCGGGTGGCATGTAGCCGAAGGTGCCGACGACCGTCGTGCCACCGTGAGTCGGTGGCCGCCACCCGAAGGTGACGCCCCCGAAGTCGACCAGGACCGGCGAACCGTCCGGTCGAATCAGGATGTTCGACGGTTTGATGTCCTGGTGCAGGACCGGGGGCGCGCGGCCGTGGAGATAGTCCAGGATGTCGAGAAGTTGATGGGCCAGGGCCACGATCTCGTCCTGACCGAACATCGGGCCGTCCTCCAGCCGGTCCGCCAGGGACTGCCCGTCGACGAACTCCTGGACGATGTACAACTCGCCGCCGTCGTCGCGGCCGAAGTACCCGTACACGTTCGGAACCCCGACGTGGTCGAGTCGGGCGAGCACCTTCGCCTCCCGCTCGAAAAGGTCTACGTGGCGCCAGTCCTCCAGATGTTCGTAGTGGAGCTCTTTGACGGCGACGGTGCGGTCGTCGACCGGATCGTGGCAGAGCCACGTGCGAGCCGACGCTCCGGACCCGAGGAGGCGCTCGACGACGTACCGGTCAGCGATCGTCGTCGGCGCGTCGGCCATCGGGCTTAAACGACAGCCCCGTCGACTTCGGGGCCGACCTCGATCCCCCGGATCTTGAGGACCCGAAGGAGGGCTTCGCCGATCTTGTTGTTCGGTGTGGACGCGCCGGCCGTGAGACCGAGTCTGAACGGGCCTTCTGGGAGCCAGGTGTCATCACACACCTCCGGCGCATCGGGCGACAACTCGATCTTGTGGCGTATTTGCCCCGTCGAGACGTCAATACACGATGCGTCCTCGACGTGGAACGTAGCGGTATGCTGGCGGCACAGGTGTGCCAGGTGGTTGGTGTTCGACGAGTTGTAGCCGCCGATGACCAACATCACCTCGGGCGGGTCCTCCATCATCTCCTTGATGGCGTCCTGCCGCTCCTGCGTGGCCGAGCAGATCGTGCCGAAGGAGCGGAAGTGTGTGGACGCGTGCTCTTCGCCGAAGGCCTCCACCATGGCCTCGTGGACCTTCCAGCCGATCGCCAGCGACTCACTGGAGAGCATCGTCGTCTGGTTGGCGACGCCGATGTACTCGAGATCGACGTCCGGGTCGAAGCCCGGCGACGCCTTCTTCTCGAAGTGCTGGATGAAGGCTTCCCGGGACAGGTGCCCGGGGCGCTTCGCGATGTAGTCGAAGAGCAATTCGCCCTCGGCCATATCCCGCACGATCAGGTAGCGCCCGCCCTCGTGCTTGTTGACCTGGGATGCCGTCGCCCGGGACTCTTCATGGGTGTACTTGCCGTGGATGACCGCCGTGAAGCCGTCCTTGGCGTACTTCTCGACACGCTTCCATACGACCAGGACGGACCCGCACGTCGTGTCCACGAGGATCGAGCCGATCTTTCTCAGCTCCTCGAAGTCGTGGAGGGTGACGCCGAAAGCCGGGAGGATGACCACGTCCTCCGGGGTGAGCTCCGAGAAGTCGAAGGTGCCGTCTTCCTCCGGGTAGATGAAGGAGACGCCCATCTCGGTGAGTCGTGCGTTCACGTGGGGGTTGTGGATGATCTCCCCGACGAGATGGATGCTGCGATCCGGGAACTTGTGGACGGTCTCGTACGCGTAGTCGACCGCGCGATCCACGCCGTAGCAGAAGCCGAACTCCTGGGCCAGCTGGACCTGGACGTCGCCGAACTGGTCGGTGTACCCGCGCGAACGGATTCGCTCGACCAGCCCCGACTGGTACTCGGCGTCGATCAGCGGTCGCAGCTCTGCTTTGAGCCCGAAGCCTTTGCGGAAATACGTCTGTTCCATGCCTCAACTTCACCCTGATGTAGATCCCTCTCAAGTACGGTGAACCCCGGACGCCCCGCATCGGGTAGGGAGAGGCATGAACGTGCTCGGCCGATTGGCCCTTCTCTTCGTGATCGTTCCGATCATCGAGCTGATCCTGTTGATCCAGCTCGGTCAGGTCGTGGGACTCCTGCCGACCCTCGCGCTCGTCGTCTTCACCGGTGTCACCGGAGCGTGGTTGGCGCGGGCGGAGGGCGTCCGCGTTCTTTTTCAGTTCCAGCGTGAACTTGCCTCGGGCAAGCTCCCGGGTCAGGCGCTCCTGGACGGGATCTCGGTTCTGGTCGGAGGTGCGTTCCTCCTGACGCCCGGCGTCCTGACGGACGTGGCCGGGTTCTCGCTACTCATGCCGATCACGCGTCGTTGGCTACAGCGCCGGGTCCGCGCCCGCCTCGAGAACAGGATCCGGGACGGGTCGATCCAGGTGGTGACGATGGGCGTGGGCGGTTTGGGTGGGATGGCGGGCTTCGGTCATCGGAGTCCCGGCGACCCCGATGCGAGCGATGTCGGTGCGGGCGCCGGGATGGACCCGTCCAAGGGCATCGTGATCGATTACGACGACACGAGCCGGAGCGACTTCCAGGGCTCCTAGGGAGCGCGTCCCGCCGACGCGGCCTCGAACGCCGCGAGCATCGAAGCACGCGGGGACGGGCGGGACGGGTCCATCGGAATGGGATACCCCGTGGCCGAGATCAGGGCCGCCGCGTGTTCGTAGTCGTAGGGCGTGCGCATCAGCGAGACGCCACCAGGCCCGAGCAGCGTCCAGTAGGCCCCGGGCTCGTCGAAGGGCATTCCGACGGAACCCGCGTTGACGACCCGGTGGCCTGCCACCGTTCGATCGAACTGCATGTGGGTGTGCCCGCACACGACCACGTCGGATTCGACCCCGCTCAACAACTCCTCCATTCGTGACTCGGGAGTGAGTTCGGTGAAGATCGTGTTGTCGTCGTGAGGCGTCGCGTGGCAGAAGAGGACCCGGCCGATGCCTTCGACCTCCATGTCGATCGTGGCCGGCCATGTTTCGACGTGAGCCATGCGTTCCGAGCCCGCCTCGGCGCTGCACCACCTCATCGTTTCCCTGAACCCCTTCGGCACCCGGGAGAGGGGTCCACCCAGGTGGGCCTCGAGCGTGTCGTGGTCTCCGTTGCCGCGCAGGAAGTGAACGGGGACGCCCGAGGCGCCGAGGAGGTCGAGACACGCTGGCGCCATCGGTCCTGGAAAGACATCCCCTCCGACGACGATCGAGCCGACGTCGTGGCTCGGCAGGGCGTCCAGGACGGCTTCGAGGGCCGTCTCGTTGCCGTGGATGTCGTACAGCGCCGCGATCGATTTCATGACGCGCCCTCCCTCGGTTCACCCGCGCTCGGAGCGCGGCTGCCAGGCACAGTAACGGCGGAGGGTCGTCGGGCGAACGCGGCTCCCCGTTTCTGCCCGTCCCAGAATGACATGGGTGCGCCCGATCACGGCGTTACGTTTCTCCATGAGTCACGACATCACATTTCTGGAGCGACTCCTGGACGCTCCGGGCCCGTCCGGGTTCGAGACCAGAGCCGCACGCGCCTGGCGCCAGGAGGCCGAGGGGTTCGCGTCCGACGTCACCGTCGACGTGACCGGGAACTCGTACGCCACCGTCAACGGGGGTGGCACTCCCCGGGTCATGCTGGCCGGGCATATCGACGAGATCGGGCTGCAGGTCACGCACATCGACGAGGATGGCTTTCTCTACGTCGACGAGATCGGAGGGTGGGATCCGCAGGTGTTGGTGGGGCAGCGGGTCTCGATCCTGGCTCGAACGGGTGACGTCCCGGGTGTGATCGGGAAGAAGGCGATCCACCTGATGCAGCCCGACGAGCGCTCGAAGGCCTCGAAGACGCGTCAGCTGTGGGTGGATGTCGGCGCTCGAAACCGGGATGAGGTGACCGAGCTCGGGCTTCGTGTCGGGGATCCGATGGTACTGGCCCAGGGGATGGTCCGACTCGCCGGAGATCGGATCGCCAGCCGTGCCATCGACGATCGTGTGGGTGCCTTCGTGGTCCTCGAAGCCCTACGGCTACTCGCGGACGACGAGGCCGGCCTAGAGGCGAGCGTGACTGCGGTCGCGACGGCTCAGGAGGAGATCGGATACCAGGGCGGCGGCGCGAGAACCAGCGCCTACGCGCTCGACCCGGATATCGCGCTGGCGGTGGACGTCACCTTCAGCACGGACGTGCCGGACATCGACAAGAAGGAGTTGGGGGAACACGAGATCGGCGGTGGGCCGGTTCTGAGTCGCGGTTCGGCCGCCCACGACCGGGTCTTCGAGCTGCTGGCCGAGGTCGCCGAGGCGGAGGGGATTCCCTACACGATCCAGGCGTCCCCCAAGGCCACCCGTACGGACGCGGACGGTATTCATCTGTCCCGCAGCGGTGTCCCTACGGGGCTCATCTCCATTCCGAACCGATACATGCACTCGCCGAACGAGGTCGTGAGCATCGACGACCTCTTCCATTCCGCACGGCTCATCGCGGCGTTCGTTCGACGGTTGACCCCGGAGACCGACTTCACGCCGCGGTAGATCTCGTTGACCATCGACAGCGCCTCTTCTACCCTTCGGACCCGATCGATCGGGACCGCGGGACGCTCTCGCTCGGAGAGACGCCGGTCGTTCGGATGGATGAGCCGCCTCGCGGCTCGGTAGGACGAAGCGCTCGGGACCGCGCCGAGAGCAGCGAACCCCATACGGGAAGCAATCGATGGATGGCGTAAGCCTGATCAAGGACCTGCAGCAGATGCGCGACGACGGACACCTGTCCGACGCGCTCCTTCGCAAAGCCGTGCGTTCGATCTCCGAAGAAGACCGCTTCGACTGGGTCGGCGTGTACCTGCTTCGCGACGACGAGCTGTGGCTCCACAACTACGTCGGCGAGCCGACGGAACACGCGAAGATTCCGGTCGGGACCGGCGTGTGCGGTCGCGCGGTCGCGGAGCGGACGAACCTCAACATCGAGGACGTCTCGAAGGAAGAGAACTACCTGGCCTGCTCGCCCGACGTGCAGTCGGAGTTGGTCGTCCTGATCCGTGCGGGTGAGGACATCTTCGGCCAGATCGACCTCGACTCGGAGACGAAGGCTGCCTTCACCGAAGACGACGAGATCGCTCTCATCGGTGTGGCTGACAAGTTGGCCGAGCAGTTGGCCGCGGAGCGTCGGGAGGCGAACTGACGCCCGACTTCCGGGTCCACAACGCAGGAAACGAGGGGCCTTTCACCCTCGACGGGACCCGAACGTGGCTCGTCGGCGACGACGACGTCGTGATCATCGACCCCGGCCCGGATGTGCCTCGGCACGTCCGGGCCGTGGCTACTTCTGTGGCCGGGGCCCGATCGGTCACCATCGCGCTCACGCATGGACACCCGGATCACGCCGCTGCTGCGCCGGCCCTGGCCGAGCGCACCGGAGCCCGGATCGTGGGCCCGGAGGGCCTCGTGCCAGAAGGGGACGTACTTCGGGACGGGGACACTCTGTCGACCGATGTCGGTGAGCTGACGGTCGTTCACACTCCGGGTCACACGCCGGAGCACCTCTGCTTCTACCTGGCCGACCGGAGGGCGCTCTTCGTCGGAGATCTTTTTCTCGGGGTAGGGGATACCACCTGGGTTGCCGAGTATCCGGGGTGTGTCGCCGACTACCTCGATTCGCTGAGGCGCGTTCGGGCTCTCGGCCCCGAAACGTTGTATCCGGCGCACGGACCGCCGCTCGTCGACGCCCTCGACGCGATCGACCGGTTCGAGGGGCACCGCATGCGTCGGATCGCTCAGGCACGGCGTGCGCTCGAGGCACGTCCAGACGGGTCGATCGAAGAGCTGCTCGACGACGTGTACGGGCCTGAATTGCCCCGTGGTTTGAGGGCTCCTGCGGCTCGATCACTCGGCGCGCTGGTCGACTACGTGCGCTCGCATCCCGAGTGACGGAGGTCGTGTTGCACGCCGCCGCCGCCCTCGAGTATCCTCGAGCATGATCCGCTCTCTGAGCCCCGACGTCATTGCCCGACTCCGAGATATCGTCGGGGCGCGCAACGTGATTTCGGAGCCCGATCGACTCGTGGTGTACGAATCGGACGGCCTCACGGCGTACCGGGTGTCACCCCTCGCCGTAGTGCTCCCTGCGTCCACGGAAGAGGTCTCGGCAGTCGTGAGCCTCCTCGGCCGAGAGGGCGTGGCTGTCATTCCGCGGGGTGCTGGAACGGGTCTCTCGGGGGGCGCCCTCCCGACCGCAGGCGGCGTGGTCGTCGGAACCGCGCGCATGAATCGCATCCTGTCGATCGATGAGGCCGACCGGCTCGCGCGGGTGCAGCCGGGTGTCATCAATTCCCGCCTCACCACCGCGACCGAACCTTACGGTCTCTACTACGCGCCGGACCCGTCCTCCCAGAGTACCTGCACCCTGGGCGGGAACGTGGCCGAAAACTCCGGTGGACCGCACTGCCTCAAGTACGGTGTCACGTCCCGGTACGTCACCGGACTCACGGTCGTCATGGGAGACGGACGGGTGGTCGAGCTCGGCGGAGCGCATCGGTGGGCGGCGGGAACCCCTGATTTTCTGGGCCTTTTCGTCGGATCAGAAGGATGCTTCGGAATTGCCACCGAGATCGAAGTCCGGCTTCTCCCCCTCACCGAGGGAGTGCGCACGATCCTCGGGATTTTCGAGACCATGGAGGCGGCGGGCCGAGCCGTGACCGAGATCATCGGGTCGGGTCTCATGCCCGCCGCCGTCGAGATCGTGGACAAGGCGACGATCGAAGCGGTCGAGGCCAGCGTCTTCGCGGCCGGGTATCCGACGGATGCTGGGGCTGCCCTCGTCATCGAGTTCGACGGTACGGAGGCCGGATTGGACGAGGAAGCCGAGGCGGCTGCCCGCTGCTGCCGTGCGAACGGGGCGCGCGAGATCAGAAGTGCGTCGACGGAGGAAGAGCGCGTCGCTTTGTGGAAGGGTCGAAAGAAGGCGTTCGGCGCCATGGGCCGGATCGCCCCGGATCTGCTCGTTCAAGACGCCACGGTCCCGCGGACGCGACTCCCCGAGGTGCTGGCCCGAATCACCGAGATCGGCGAAGAGTACGACCTGAAGATCGCCAACGTCTTCCACGCCGGGGACGGGAATCTCCACCCGAACATCCTCTTCGACCGGAACGACCAGGACGAGGTCGATCGCGTCGAGGCGGCCTCGAAAGCGATTATGACGCTGTGTGTACAGGTGGGTGGAACAATCACAGGAGAGCACGGCGTTGGTGTCGATAAGCGTCAATACATGACGCTCGTCCACAACGAGACCGAGCTCGACATGCTCCGACGTGTTCGGCGAGTCTTCGACCCGTCCGGACTCCTCAATCCCGGCAAAGTCGTGCCGGACCCCGACGGAGCGGTGGCGTGAATAAGGTCGAGGCGATCGAGGACGTCCTCGGAGTCGAGGCCCTCGGCTCCGGCGTGGGCCTTTCCCTGCCCGGAGGTGCGACTCCCGAGCACGTGGTGGCTCCGCGGGACGCGGAAGAGTGTGCCCGCCTCATGCGGTGGGCGACCTCGTCCGGGATCGGAGTGCTTCCGGTCGGCGTAGGCGCGCGTTCCCGCCCGTTCGAGTCGGAAGGACGATGGGTGGCTCTATCGACCGAACGTATGGACGGAATCGAGACGTACGAGGCGGCCGATCTGACGCTGACTGCGGCGGCAGGTACGCCGATGGCTGACGTCGCCGCTGCCATGCGCCCGCACAAGCAGTGGGCGCCGTTCGATCCTCCACGTGTTGGAGAAGGGACGATCGGAGGCTTCGTCTCCGTGGCCGACTCGGGCCCCCTTTGGGCGGGCTATGGCGAGGTGCGCAATCACGTGCTCGGCGCGACGATCGTGACGGGAGACGGACGAATCCTGCGCCTCGGCGGACGTGTGGTGAAGAACGTCGCGGGCTTCGACCTCCTGAAGCTGGTCGTGGGCGGGCGCGGATCGTTCGGTGTGGTGACGTCCGTGTGCATCCGTGCGTTCCCCGAGCCGATCGAGGACCGGGTCCTCGTGCTGGCTTCCGCGTCCCTACCCGAGTTGGCGGGCCCGGCGTTGCAGGTGGCGACCGCTCCCATCGTTCCCGTGTCCTCGGTCATCGTCGACCGACTGCCGACGAGTGATACACCCGGCCTCGTCATCCGGCTGCACGGCTCACGGGTCACCGTCGATGCGGATCAGCGTCGGCTGGAGGCACACCTCGGGTTGAAGCTGGCGACGATCGACAACAGAGCGACCTTCGCGGCGGAGGTGTCGAACCGAGGCGCATCCGACGACATCGTCATCCGGGTTTCGACGTTGCCGTCCCTTCTCGGTGGGCTCCTCGGCGTCGTCGACGGCGCTGGCGCGAGTAGTGTCGGTCTCGACGCGTACGGTGCCCGCGGTCGGGTTTCGTTCTCCGAATCGGAGGGCTCGCAGGCCGCCAGATTTCTCGACGCCGCGTCGGCCCTGGGCGCTACCGTGGCGGTCGAGTCCGCTCCGCACACGTCACCGTTGTGGGCACGGGCAGACGAGAAGACCTCCCACGAGGCGGAGCTGATGGACGGTCTGCGTCGGGCCTTCGACCCGGAGGGCGTCCTGTGGCCGACACGATCGTGAACGGAAAGCTCGCGGCCGCGCTCGAGGCGCAGAGCGACCGACTCCTTCCGTGCGTGCACTGTGGCTTCTGTCTGCCGGCGTGCCCCACCTACAACCGCCTCGGAGACGAGAACGATTCGCCCCGAGGCCGACTCCACCTGATGAATGCGGTCGTCGAGGGGCGACTCGATCCTGCATCGGACGCCTTCCAGACGCATATCGACCGGTGCCTGGGCTGTCGGGCCTGTGAGCCGGTTTGCCCCTCCGGGGTGGAGTACGGGGCGCTGCTGGAGGTCGCGCGGGAGACTGCCAACGCCGCGCGACCCCTACCTCGACTGACGCGTGCGCTGCTCACGATCATGGGCAGCCGGCCCCTGCGCTCCGTCGTGTTCGGCGGAGGACGGCTTCTCAGGACGCTGGGCCTGGCACGTGTTCTAGCCGACCGCCTTCCCAAGTCCGGGCGGGGTGGGGAGCTGCGGCAGGCCCTATCGATGCTCGAGGCTTCCAGGGCCGGGTCGATCCCGCCGGGCCCGGTCGCACACGGGGCGCGGGGTCTCCCTCAGCGCGAGGGCTCGGCCGTGCGCGTCGCGACACTCGACGGCTGCGTTCAGGCCGGACTGTACAGCAGGGTGAACCGGGCGACGGAGCGAACGCTCGACGCGAACGGCTACGAGGTCGTTTCGATGCGTGGCCAGGACTGCTGTGGCGCCCTACACGCGCACGCCGGAGACCTCGAAGGTGCCCGGCGGTTGGCGAAGCGGAACATCGAGGCGTTCGAGCGATCGGGTGCCTCCACTCTGGCTGTGAACGCTGCCGGGTGCGGGGCGACCATGACAGACTACGGTACGCTCTTCGAGGACGACGCTGCGTGGCGTGAACGAGCCGAACGGGTCGCGGCGGCCGTCTCGGATGTGTCCGAGGTCCTGGTTCAGACGGGACCCCGGCGCGGCGCGATGGTCGAGTGCAGCGTGGCCTACGACCACCCGTGCCACCTGATGCACGCTCAGGGTGTCGTCGAGGCGCCTCTATCCGTGCTTCGAGCGGTGCCCGGCGTGGATGTGCGGGTGGTCGAAGGGGCAGACGAGTGCTGCGGCGGTGCCGGGATCTACGCGATGACCCATCCGGACCTCGGAGGGGAGATCGGGGAGGACAAGGTCGATGCTGTCCGGGCACAGGGCGCCGACATGGCGTGCACGCCCAACGCGGGGTGCATGATGCAGATCGGGTCGGGGCTTCTCCGCCGAGGTGACGATACGGGCACCGTACACCCGGTGGAGATCCTCGACGAGAGCTATCGAAGGGCCGGGTACTACCGGTGAGCACCGCCTACGACGCGGCACGTGCGGAGGCGGACGCTCTCTCCACGATCGACTGGGTGCACGGGCGCCGAGAAGAGTTTGCCGATACGCTGCGGGCCATGGCGGAAGTCGAGTCGCCGACCGACCGACCGGAGACGCAGTCGGACGTGCACGCGCTCCTGGAGCCGGCCTTCAGGGATCTCGGGTTCGAGGTTCGCCGTGTCCGCGCACGAACGACGGGGGACCACTTCCTGGCTCGGCGGCCCCGCCACTCCCGCCGTCGGAAGCGTCAGTTGCTGATGGGGCATACCGACACGGTCTGGCCGCTCGGGACGCTGGAGCGGATGCCCGTACGCGTCGAGGGCGACCTCATGTTCGGCCCGGGCACGCTCGATATGAAGGGTGGGGTGACCCAGATCATCTTCGCGCTTCGGGCGCTTCGGGCTTTGGGCCGCGAGCCGACGGTGGATCCGGTGATCTTCATCAACGCGGACGAAGAGATCGGTTCTCCCGACTCCAGGAAGCACGTCGCTCGGCTGGCGCGGACCGCCTGTCGCGCCTTCGTGCTCGAACCGGCCCTCGGCGATGCTGGACTGATCAAGACGTCCCGAAAGGGCGTCGGGTCCTTCGACGTGGTCGCCAGGGGCAGGGCCTCGCACGCAGGGCTGGATCCGCGCTCCGGCGCCAGTGCCATCGTCGAGTTGGCGCACGTGATCCAGACGGTCTCGAGCTTCACCGATCACGATCGCGGCACGACCGTCAACGTCGGCGTGATCGAGGGGGGCACACGTCCGAACGTGATCGCGGCCGAGGCGCGTTGCTCGATCGACGTTCGCGTCGAGTCGATGGAGGAGGGGAGGGTGGTCTCGGACCGGATCACGGGTCTCTCCCCCGTCGATCCGAGGGTGCGGCTCGAGGTCACGGGCGGTATCCGGATTCCCCCGCTCGAAAGGACGGAACGAAACCGCGCCCTTTGGGACCGGGCCTCGGCCGAGGGTGGGCGAATGGGTTTCGCGCTCGACCACGCCATGGCGGGAGGCGGATCCGACGGGAACACGACGAGTCTTTTCACCGCCACCCTGGACGGCCTGGGTTGTGTCGGCGATGGGGCTCACGCCGATCACGAACACATCCGCCTGTCTCCGACCCTCGACCGGTGCGCGCTGTTGGCCCACCTGTTGATGCTACCCGCGGACCACCCGTGACTGCGATCTCGATACGGGCTTTCGAGAACCTCGAGGAACTCGAGGAGTGCGTGCGCCTTCAGGAGGAGACGTGGGGTGCGAACTTCTCCGAGAGGGTCCCGACCGCGATCCTTCACGTCGGACAACTTCTCGGGGGTGTGTCGGCTGGGGCCTGGGACGCGGAAGGTGAACTCGTCGGCTTCGTCTTCGGCCTGACCGGGCTGCGCGACGGCGTGCTGGCTCACTGGTCGGACATGCTCGCCGTACGGCCGACCGTCCGGGACGCGGGTCTCGGCCAGCGGCTCAAGCACTTTCAGCGCGACCAGGTGCTCGCCCTCGGCGTCTCGACGATGTACTGGACGTTCGATCCGCTCCAATCCCGCAACGCGTACCTCAACCTGACGAAGCTGGGGGCGGTCGTCCGAGAGTATCGCGAGGACATGTACGGCAACTCGGACTCTCCGCTGCACCGCGGCATCGGGACCGACCGCTTCGTCGCGCTGTGGCTGCTCGACTCCAAGCGTGTCGAGCGACGCGTAGCCGGCAAGTCGGCCTCCGCGGACACGGCGGCGCTCGCGAGTAGGGCCGAGACGGCACTCCGGGTCGATGATCGCTCGGGCGCGCCGCGCCCCGTCGACGTAGACACGCTTCCCGACGCGGACGTCGTACGCGTGCCGATCCCCTCGAACATCGACACCCTCAAGGCCGCCGACCCCGGGTTGGCCGTAGGTTGGAGGACCGCTACCCGCCGGGTGTTCACCCACTACCTGGACGTCGGATTCGAGGTGCGAGAGTTCGTCCGCGGGGAACGGACGTCCGACTATCTCGTCGCTCGGGTGTCCGCGATCTGACCTCCACTCGCTCACGACCGACTCTCACGACTGCCTGGGCAGGAATGACCGCATGCGAATCGAACGCGCCACACTCATCGAGATCCCGCTTCGCCTGAAGGAGTTCTTCGAGATCAGCTCGGGCGGGATGCAGGACCGCCGGGTCATCCTCCTGAAGATCGAAGGGGACGGGCTCGAGGGGTGGAGCGAGTGCGTGGCTGCGGAGACTCCAGGCTACGCGTACGAGACGACCGAGACGGCGTGGCACGTCCTGAACGACTTCCTCCTCCCCGGCGTCGTCGGGCAGGACTTCTCGGAGCCGTCCGAAGCATTGGCACCCGTATCGTGGGTGCGCGGGCACGGCATGGCGAAGGCGGCCGTCGAGATGGCGTGTTGGGATATGGCGGCCCGCGCGGACGGGGTCTCGCTGTCGAAGAAGTTGGGCGGCACGCGGAGCGTGGTACCTGTCGGCGTGAGCGTGGGGATCAAGCACGACGACGGCGAGTTGCACGAGCAGGTGGCGGGTTTCATCGACGACGGCTACGCCCGGGTGAAGATCAAGATCAAGCCCGGACGCGACGTCGAGGTGCTGGCCGGTCTCCGTGACGCCTTCCCCGACACCGCATTCATGGCCGATGCGAACTCCGCTTATACGCTCGACGACATCCCGAGGCTCAAGGAGTTCGATGCACTCGACCTCACCATGATCGAACAGCCGCTCCGCTACGACGACATCCACCACCATGCGCGACTCCAGGAGGCGATCGACACACCGGTGTGCCTCGACGAGTCGATCAAGACGGACGCGGACGCCGAGCTGGCGCTGGCC
Organism: Gemmatimonadota bacterium; assembly: GCA_030430625.1. GTDB lineage: Bacteria > Gemmatimonadota > Gemmatimonadetes > Longimicrobiales > Gaopeijiaceae > UBA2589. The sequence goes on along the minus strand of JAUIKL010000026.1, from coordinate 10,556 downwards.
TTGAGCGCCTGTCGGATCATCAACATCAAGCCCGGCCGGGTCGGAGGCTTTTCGGAGAGCCGGCGGATCCACGACCGGATGGACGCCGCGGGCTTCCCTGTGTGGTGCGGCGGGATGTTGGAGTCGGGGGTCGGTCGCGCGCACAACGTCGCGTTGGCTTCTCTGCCCAACTTCAGGCTGCCCGGGGACATCTCGGCCAGCAGCCGCTACTGGGAGCGGGACATCGTCTCCCCCGAGTTCGTCGTCTCCGACGGCGAGATGGCCGTCCCGACCGGGCCGGGGATCGGCGTCGAGATCGACCTGGACCGGATCACCGCGCTGACGACCAGGACGACGACACACGGCTGATCGGCCAACCAGACCTCCGACCGCCCGGGCCCCGGCGCCGACCCCGACCCTGGCTCCTGCCCCCGGCCCAAGCCGAGTCCGCCAGGTCGCGGTCAGGCTGCCTTTCGCAGGCAGCTCGGGCAGTACCGCCACGCGCTCGCCAACTCGGTGCCGCACGGGCATCGCCGTCGCGAAGTCCGCCCACACCACGGGCACCCTTCTGAGCCGTGGGGAACCTGTCGATCACACGAGGCGCACGGTCGACCCAGAAGGGTCTCTCCGACCAGCAGAGCGGATACTTCGTGTGGGGTGGTCAGTCCGGCGGCGACGGCCCGTCGGGCATCCGACGCGAGTGACCGTGTGCCGCCCTCCACCGCGAGCCTCCGGATCTCGGAGGTCGCCGCCCCCCGTGCGATCGCGTCCCGCATCGGGTCGGACACAGTGAGGAGTTGGTAGATCCCGGTCCGCCCGCTCAGCCCCCGTCCGCACCGGTCGCAGCCGTGGCCCCGGCATCGGCCGCACGTTCGACGCACGAGTCGCTGAGCGACGACACCGGCCAGCCCGGCGCTGACGAGGTGACGGGGGACACCCATCTGAAGTAGGCGAGTCACCGCACTCGGGGCGTCGTTTGCGTGAATGGTCGATAGGACGAGGTGTCCGGTGACGGCCGCTGCCATGGCGATCTCAGCCGTGGCCCGGTCCCGGATTTCGCCGACCATCACGACGTCTGGATCCTGCCGGAGGACACTTCGGAGCGCTTCGGGGAAGCCGAGCCCTGCGCGTTCGTCGACCTGAATCTGGCTGGTCCCGTCCAACCGATACTCCACCGGGTCTTCGATCGTCACGACGTTGCGGGTCGTGCGATCGAGTTCGGACAGCGCCGCGAAGAGTGTCGTCGACTTTCCGCTCCCCGTCGGACCGGCGGCCAGGACCACGCCTTCTCCTCGAGTGAGGAGGGCGCGCACGTCGGAGAGGGCCGTGGTGGCCAGGCCGAGACCATCGAGGCTCGTCGGTGCGGCGTCGGCGTCCAGGATACGGACGACGGCTTTCTCCCCGCCGACGAGCGGAAGGGTCGAGATGCGCAGAGACAGCCGTCGCCCTGCATGCTCGAAGCGGACGCGCCCGTCCTGGGCGCGGCGTCGGTCCGCGATGTCCAACTCGGCGAGAACCTTGAGCCGGGACAGCACCGTACGGCGGGCCTCGGAGGGGAGGTCCATCAGCGGGGAAAGAACTCCGTCGACCCTTGCGCGGGCCCGAACGTCGTCGGGGTTCTCCTCGATGTGGATGTCACTCGCCCCGCGATCGATCGCCGTCCGGAGGATGGAGTCGACCATGCGAGTGGCCGACAACGACGGAGTGGGGCGAGGAGACGGGTCGGGTGCGACGTCGTCGGCCTCAGCGGCAGAGTGCCGACCGAGCGCCGAGGTGATGGACGCAGGTGTGGCGATCCGGACGTCGACGCTGCGCCCCGACACGAATCGCACGTCTTCGATCGACCGGACGTCGAGGGGGTCCTCCATGGCCACCACGATCGTCCGGCCCGAAGACGAGATCGGAACCAGCCGACGACTCTCAGCCAACTCTCTCGGGACGTGCCTCCAGGCCTCGTCCGTCGGGGTGATCTCGGACGGTGCGACCTCCAACCCGAGTTGGTCGGCCAACGCCTGACCGACATCTCGATCCGTCACGAGGCCGGCTCGCACGAGAGCCTGCCCGATTCGTTCTCCTGAATGCGTCGCGTCGTCCAGGATGGGGAGCAGGGCTGCGCGGTCGAGCACACCCCGTGCAACGAGTTGCTCCCCGAGAAGTCGTGGCCGGACGGACATGTCGAACGATGGGTCCCCCACCGGGACGGCCCCATGTCCGGACGAGCCGCTAGGGGGTGGGTGGGCGCAGGATGTCGGTCACGAGGTGCGGCACCTGTCGGAGATCGTCGATCGGAGCTTCGTCGACTCGCCCGTGCCAGAGGACGCCGAGTGCGGGGTTCCGCGTGTGACCCGTTCGGACGTCTTCGATGTTCCCGTGGTCACTCACGATCAGAATCGACTGATCACCCGCGGTCTCGAGAACGCCCCCGAGGAATCGGTCCACCCGCTCGAGCGCGGCCACGGCCTGCGCTCGGTCCTGTGCGTGTCCGGCGGTGTCCGTGTCGTAGTGGGCGAAGAGGGTCAGGTCGTGGCGCGCCGCAATACTTCCGAGGTTGCGCCCCGCGCCCTCCAGGTCGATCTCGGGGACGTCGTCGTGGCCGAGGAACTTCCGCCATCCGCCGTTGGTCAGGCCGCTCGAGACGGCCTCGCCTGTTGCGAGGTGCTCCTCGTGTCGGTTGAGGAGACCGACGCCCCTGGCGGCCAGTGGCGGACCGGCGATCGCTCGACCGCCGCGCGGACCGGGCCAGTCCCGTGGGTAGGCGTTGGCGAAGGCCACACTGGCGCCCCCGTCCACCGCGCGCTTGAGGAAGCTCTCGTTCTCGACCAGGGGGCGGAGGGCCACGGGGATCCACGGGCCGAAGTGTCGTCCGAAGAGTGTGGCGGTATCCGCTCCTGTGAGGAGAGCCGACTGGCCCGTGCCGCTCTGGGGAGTGCCGGGCTCACCGAGCGTTGCGTCGAGTGGGAAGGCAGCAGCGCGGGGGCCGACGACGAACGGACGCCGGAGCTCGGGCAGTGAACCGCCGAGCGCGTTCGAGAGGTGCGGCAGCTTCGCTCGGAAGAACGGATTGACGTCGGGGTCGGCTTCGCCGATCCCGACTCCGTCCAGGAAGAGGACGAGGAGTCCGGCGCTACTCGGCTGGGCGGAGGTCGACGGTCACCTGGATCTGAACGGCACCCATGTCGGCCCGGTCGCGAATCGCGTCCTTCACGCGGGGCTCGAGCTTCGTGTACGCGGCGCGCAGGCCTTCGCGCAACTCGGTGCGCAGAACCTTCAGCGCATTCACGTCGGCCCGACTCGTCTTCGTCTCCTTCTTCGCATCCGCGATCTCGTGCGGTTGGATCTCGAAGGGGGAGACGCCGACGTCGTCGTAGCGCTCGTGGTCCATGTAGTGGATCGAGATGCTGACATCGCCGCGGGCGTGGTGGTGATGGATGTCACCGACGGCCTGGAAGCGCGCCGCGAGGCGACCCAGCTCGGAGCGCTGCGCGGCCTTCACATACGCCCGCTCGAGGATTCCGAAGATCCTCTTCACTCGTTCCGTAGTGGTAGCGTCGAGGTCGGGCATCTGGGAATCGAGTTCGCGACCCATCGCCTGGCGCTCGATGTACAGCCCAGCCGCCTCCGCGTCCCGGTTTCGGGCGCGGTCGATGTTGTCCAGGATTCGATCCGGATTGGTACGATAGCTCATGACGACCTGCTGCTTGGGACTGCACGGAGCTCCGACAGAGGGAAACCGGCCCGCTGCGGAGTGAACCATGGTATCAGATACCGGAATATCGGCCAAGGGATCTGTCGGGTGCGCATGAGGCGCGACTCGGCCCCGGAGCCGCTATTCTATCCCACCTCCAAAGGATGAGACGAATGTCGAAACGTCGGGTGTTGTCGGGTTGTTGGGTCGCACTGTTCGCTTCCGCTTGTGGGGGCGGGACGCCTGCGCCCCCGGGACTCGCGTACGGAGCGGGCCCGGAGGGTGACTTCACCTACGTGCGTGCGGACACCACCCACATCACGGCGTCGATGATGGGTCAGAGCATGGCCATCGAGCAGTTCGCCGAGATGACGCTCGGGATCGCGATGACGAACGTGTCCGACGGCGTGGACCTGCGCGTCTCGGTCGTCGATCTGGACGGCCGCATCTCACAGCCGCTCGGGGCCCCGCTTTCCGTAGACGAGAGCAGCGTCGACGGCGACTTCGTCTTCGCTCTCGATCGCCGGGGCCGAGCCACGATCACCACGCTGCCGAACGTGGACATCGAAGCGTCTCAGATGGTTTCTGGATCCGCACTGGCCCAGGGCCTCTTCCCCCGCCTGCCGGGCACAGCAATGGATCCGGGGGGGAGTTGGGTCGACACCTTGTCGTTCGATGGCGAGGACGCAGCGGGCCTCCGCACCGAGGAGACGATCACCACGTACACAGTCGAGGGACCCGCCGTGTTCGAAGGTCGCTCGGTCCTTCGGATCGGGCTCACGGGCACGACGCAGCTCGCCAACCAGTTCGAGATGGGTGGCATGCAGCTGTCCCAGGAGTCGGAGGTCGAGTTCGACGGCCATGTCATCTGGGACCACCAGCGCGGGATGGTGCTCGAGCATGTACGTCGAGCGCGTGGGTCCGGCGAGGTCGATGTCCCGGTGGCACCGGTCCCTCTACCGATTCGGATCGAGTCGACGCAGGTCACGCGACTGGGAGGAATGTGATGGACGCAGAGGCTCGGGTAGGAGAACCGGCGACCGGCTCGGAAGCGGTGTTTCCCAGCCTCCCGACCCGCCTGATGTGGGTGTTCGTCAGCCCGGGCCGGCTGATGGGGCGTCTGGCGGAGAACCCGGTGTGGGCGGGCGCTCTACTGGTGAGCACTGTGCTCGTCGTGCTCTCGGTCGCGCTGATCCCAGTGGAGGTCTTCATGGAGGTCAACCGCGAGGCCGCAATCGAGCGGGGAGGCGAGTTCCCGGAGATGGGTGAAGGGGCGTTGAGCTTCATGCGCGTCTTCATTCCGGCCTCGGCGGCGCTGTCCACCGTGGTGTTCTCCCTGGTCTTCGCAGGGGTCTACACCGTGATCTTCGCCTTCATCCTCGGGGACGAAGGCTCGTATCGGCAGTACCTTGCGGCACTTTCGCACGCGTGGTTCATTGCCGCTCTCCTCGGGTTGTTGATCACACCCCTGAAGATCGCTGCCGAGGATCCCCAACTCACGTTGAACCTCGGCCTCTTCATGCCGTTCTTGCCGGAGGGGTATCTCCAGAGCTTCTTCCGGCTCCTGGATATCACGCAAATATGGTCCACACTCGTCTTGGCTCAGGGCGCCCACGCCATCGATCGACGCCGATCCTTCGGCAGCGCCGCCACCATTCTTCTGTCGATCACCGTCTTCGTGGTGGCGATTCTGGCGCGTTTCATCTGACCCGAGACGCGGGAGCGCATGATGCATAGTCGCTCCCGCATCGTAGCGATGGTCGTCGCAGTCACTTCGGCTGCGGCGGCCCTGTTCCATATGTATGCTGCCGGGTTCTCGCCTTTCACGGCCCTGATCCAACGGCCTGTCCACCTGGCTATGATGGCGACCCTGGGCTTCCTGGGCGTCGGTGTTCAGCGCAAGCGACGCCGGGGCCGGCCCGAGGAGAATCGCCCGGACGACGATGACGGGGACGGCGCTGGCGACGACCACCTGCTCACGCCGTTCGACCGGTTCAACTCTGTGTTCAACTGGGTGTTGGCGGGTGCAGCCGTCGTCGTGTGTGGCTACCTGGCGATGGAGAACCAGGAGCTCGTCGCTCGTTCGGGTAGCCCCACGCAGCTCGATCTGATCATGGGCGCGCTGACCATCCTGCTCGTGATCGAGTTGGCCCGTCGAGCCACGGGTTGGGGGCTCATCGCGGTTTGTATCCTGGCGCTGGGGTACGCCTTCGCCGGGCCCTACCTACCGGGCTTCCTGGCCCACCGCGGCTACGGCGCGACCCGACTGATCGAACACCTCTACCTCTCTACGGAAGGTATCTGGGGCATCCCGCTCGGCGTTTCCGCGGACTTCGTCTACCTCTTCGTACTGTTCGGGGCGGTGCTCGAAGTCGCGGGGGGCGGTGCGCTGCTGATCGCCCTGGCCAACAAGGTGGCGGGTAAGACCCGCGGAGGTCCGGCCAAGACGGCGGCCGTTGCGAGTGCGCTCATGGGTTCGTTGTCCGGAAGCGCGGTGGCCAACGTCGTGACCACGGGGACCTTCACGATCCCACTGATGAAGCGGGCCGGCTTCCGACCCTTCTTCGCGGGGGCCATCGAGGCCGCAGCGAGCACGGGAGGGCAGCTCATGCCCCCGGTCATGGGCGCGGGTGCGTTCATCCTGGCCACGTGGACGAACATTCCGTACCTGCAGGTCGCGGTGGCCGCGATCATTCCCGCCGTGCTGTACTACGGTGCGCTCCTGGCAGCCATCCACTTCCGGGCGGCTCGGATGGGCATCGAGCCCGATCCGGGTGATCAGTCCGAGAAGATCGCGTCGCGTCTCCACCTCCTCCTGCCCCTCCTGATCATCGTCGCCCTACTGGGGGCCGGTCGGTCACCGATGCGGGCTGCCTTCTGGGGGGTCACGACCGCGCTGCTCATGGCGCTGATCCGTCCGGAGACTCGCCCGAGCCCCGATCAGCTCCGACAGATCATGGAGCGGGCGGGCCGTGGGGCCGTTCAGGTCGCCGCAGCGTGTGCCGCCGCTGGCATCGTGGTCGGTGTGGCTTCTCTGACCGGCATCGGACTCCGTATGTCGGAGCTGATCATCACCCTGTCGGGCGGGAACCTCTTCGGCGCCCTGATCCTGACGGCGCTGGGATCGATCGTTCTCGGGATGGGCCTGCCCACGACGGCGGCCTACGTCGTTCTGGCGGCCCTGGGCGCTCCGGCGCTGGTCCAGCTCGGCGTACCGTTGTTGGCGGCGCACCTCTTCATCTTCTACTACGGCTGTATCTCGAACGTCACCCCACCGGTGTCGCTCGCCGCTTTTGCGGCCGCCGGTATCTCCGGTGCCCCACCGATCCGTACGGCGCTGTTCGCGGCCATGCTGGCCGGCGCCGGGTTCATCGTGCCCTTCATGTTCGTGTACGGCACCGAACTCCTGATGATCGGCTCACCGGTCGACATCCTTCTCGCGTCGGTCACGGCGTTGATCGGGGTGACGACGCTGGCCGCCGGTGGAGTCGGCTACGCGCGAACCCAGCTGCGTGGTTGGGAGCGTGGAATCGCCCTCCTTTCGGCGGCCCTTCTGGTCTATCCGGGGCTGCTCTCGGATGTGGCCGGTCTGATCGGTGTCGGGTTGGTCTTCTTCCGCACCGAGGCCAAGCCTCAGGTCGGGTGGACGCAGTGGGCGGGCGGTGCCCTCGCCGCGAGTGTCGTGGCGGGCTTCTTCGTGTTGTCCCCTCCCGCGGGTCCCACGCCTCTACCGGACGCCCTGCCCAACCAGAACGCCGGTGGTGGAGCTCCGGTGCGCGGTCAGGAGTTCATGTCACTGGGCACGGCCGGAACAGGTGGGATCTACTACCCGCTCGGCGGAGCGATCGCGAGCCGCCTTTCCATTGCCGACGACGCGCGTCAATACACGGCGGAGGTGACGGGCGGGTCCGTCGAGAACGTAAACCGACTCGGGTCGGGTCAGATGGACATCGCCATGGCCATCGCATCGACGGTGTATCAGGCGCAGACGGGTGAAGGCGACTTCCAGACGCCGATCTCCGGCCTGCGCGCCATCGCTCCGCTCTACGCCAACATGACGCACATCCTCGTTCCGGGTGGTTCATCGGTTCAGTCCGTGGCGGACTTCCGCGGGCGCCGCGTGTCCGTCGGTGCGGCCGGGAGCGGGACCGAACAATTGGCTCGCCACGTCCTCGATGCGTATGGGCTGACCTACGACGACATCGAGCCGCGCTACCTCTCGTTCGCGGAGTCGTCGGCCGCGCTGCGAGATGGCGCGATCGACGCCGCGATCATCTCCGTCGGCTTCCCGGCGTCCTCGGTGCTCGAGGCGACGACGACCTCGAGCATGCGCCTGCTCAGTATCGAGGACGACGTGTTGGCGGCGATGCTCGAGGAGCACCCATACTACGTGCGCGGCGAGATCCCGGAAGGGGCCTATCCGGGTGTGGACGCGGTCGTACAGTCGCTCGCGGTCATGAACTGGGTGATTGCCATGGAGGACCTCGAAGACGACGTCGTGGACATCCTGCTCAACATCTTCGAGAACGATCGTGTCTCCCTTGAGCAGGTGCACGATATGGCGAAACAGATCGACCTCGAGGGGTTGAGAACTCCGCCGATCCCCCTGCATCCCGCCGCGGACCGCTGGCTGTCCCAGAGATAGGTCGCGTCCACGGTCGTTCGCCGTGGAAACACGATTGTTGAGTCGGCTCACGCCGCAGCCATAACGTGCATTCGTGACCTATACAAATCTGATCCCGACAGCGGCTCTCGCCGCGCTCGTTCTGGCGTCGCCCGCCCAAGCCCAGGAGCGACAACAGAACGAGTCCGAGGCCGCTTCGTCCGCGTCCGCATCCGAGCATCGGGCGGCGGCACCACTACCCGTGCTGGATTCGTCCCGCGATCTGGACGACATCCAGATCGACGGCGTGGCCGATGAACCCGACTGGGCCGCGGCGCGCGTGTTCACGGGCTTCACGCAGAGGGAGCCCGTCGAGGGTGTGCCCGCCGAGCACGACACGGAGGTCCGTGTCCTGATGGGTGAGGACGCCATCTGGGTGGCTGCCCGGATGTACGACTCGAACCCCGCCACGATCGATCGGCGTCTGACGCGCCGCGACTCGCGGGGTACGTATGATCAGATCAGTGTCCACCTGGACCCGAACCTCGACGGCCTCACGGGCTACAGCTTCAGGGTGTCGGCCGCCAACGTCCAGGGCGATACCTACTTCTACAACGACGACCAGATGGACGGTGCGTGGGATGCCGTCTGGGTCTCGGCCGTGACGATCGACGACGAGGGCTGGACCGCCGAGATGCGCATCCCGCTCTCCCAGATCCGCTACGAGGCGTCGGAGGATCCGCAGACGTGGGGCATCAACTTCCACCGCTTGCGCATCGCTTCGAACGAGCGGAGCTACCACTCCCTCGTGTCCCAGCGCCGTCAGGGGCTGGTGAGTCAGATGGGTCGGATGGAGCAGGTCCGCGTCTCTCGCCCCTCGCGGCGGATCGAGGTCCTCCCGTACGCGGTGAGTAGTCTCGAGCGGGGCCCCGCCACACCTGGGGACCCCTTCTTCGACGGTACGGCCACGGGCCAACGGATCGGTGCCGACATCAGTTACGGCCTCGGGGCGGCCTTCACGCTCGACGCCACGATCAACCCGGACTTCGGGCAGGTCGAGGCCGACCCCGCAGTGATCAACCTCTCCGCTTTCGAGGTCTTCTTCGACGAGCAGCGACCGTTCTTCGTCGAAGACGCTCGGGTCTTCGACTTCGGGCTCTCGGGTGGGCGCAACTCCCTCTTCTACAGCCGGCGCATCGGTCGTTCGCCGCAGGGCGACGCTCCGTCCGACCTGGCGTTCTCGGATGTTCCCAGCAATGCGACGATCCTCGGCGCGGCCAAGCTGGCGGGTCGGACGTCGAGCGGACTCTCGATCGGCGCCCTCACGGCGGTGACCGGCAACGAGTTCGGACAGGGTCAGTTCGACGACGGATCGATGGGCGATTTTCTCGTCGAGCCCCGTTCGACCTACGGTGTCTTCAGTGTCGGCCAGGACTTCAACCGGGGCACTACGCAGCTGCGGGGTCTAGGATCGTTCATGCGGCGTGACCTGCCGGTCGACGGCTCGTTCGACTGGCTCCCCTCGACCGCCATGAATGCCGGCGCGCGTTTCGAGCATCAGTGGAGTGACCGCAGCTGGGCACTTTGGGGCTTCTTCGCCGGGAGTCACGTCCGGGGCACCGAGGAGGCCATGGAGCGCATCCAGACCTCCTCCACACACTTTCTCCAGCGGCCCGACGCGACGCGCTTCGCCGTCGACCCGACGCTGACGTCCGTGAGCGGGCGGGACTGGCGCCTTCAGATCGAAAAGCGGAACGGTGATTGGACCGGCTCGATATGGGCCGCTGAGGTCTCGGAGCTGTTCGAGGTCAACGACATCGGCTTCTCGCAGAACGCCGAGCGCCTCGACGGCGGATTTCGAATCGGCTATCGGGAGATCCAACCGGGTCGTTTCTTCCGGAACTACAACCTCTCGCTCAGCTCCTTCCACAACTGGAGTCACGAGGCATTCGACGACACCTGGTCGATCGACTCGTGGCACCGGGCCCGGACGAACGGGAACTATTCGTTCAACGCCAACGGACAGCTGCTCAACTGGTGGAACGTCCGCGGCAGCGTCCGCTACAGCCCTCAGCAGATGGACCGCCGCGCCACCCGCGGGGGCCCGATGATGGTGGGACCGGCCTCGACGAGCTTCAACCTCAACGTGAACTCGGACCGACGTAAGGCGTTCAACGCGGGGGTGAACTACGACCGAAGCTTCGACGCGGTCGGTGGCGGAGGCCGGCAGCAGTTTCGGGTGGACTTCAACATCCAGCCGTCCGACAACGTCGCCATCCGCTTCAACCC
>JAUIKL010000237.1 GCA_030430625.1 Gemmatimonadota bacterium | reverse complement strand
GCGACCGGCGTGTCGAACGGAACCGGGGAGACGTTGAGGGCGACGGACGCGCCGATCAGCGCGACGACGTCGGCGTCGTTCTCCTGGTCCGCGGAGAGAATGAAGCACGCGACCTGCGTCTCGTGCATGAAGCCGTCCGGGAAGAGCGGACGGATCGGACGGTCGATCTGGCGAGCGGAGAGGATCTCCTTCTCACCGGGGCGTCCCTCGCGCTTGAAGAATCCACCGGGGATCTTCCCCGCGGCGTACGACTTCTCCCGGTACTCGATCGTCAGGGGGAAGAAGGGGAGATGGGTCGGCCGGTCCTGCACCGTGACGGCGCAGAGGACGACCGTCTCACCGAACTGCACCAGGCAGGAACCCTGGGCCAGTTTGGCCATGCGGCCCATCTCGAGGGTGAGCGTGCGACCGTGGAACGGGCGCTCGATCCGCTGAATCATGTGTTGTCTCACTTCGTTGTTGAGACCGGGCGCTCGCCCGGTCGGGAATCAGGCGCCGAAGTGAGTGCGGGATCCGGAGGAGAGAGCGACCGCCGCGCGGGGCACGCCGGTGCGTGCGCCGTCGATGCAGCAGGTTGTAGGCCGTCTCCCACCCGAGGCGCGCACGCCTTCGGCTGACAAGCCGGCTCGGTCACACCATGTGCCCGGCCGGGTCCTTCTGCGCACCTCGAGGATGCGCGGTCGTCCGGCTTTGTCTTCGGGCCGGACGGCTTGCAAACGACGACGCCCCGCCCGATGGGCGAGGCGTCGACGACGATTCTTAGTGTCGGAGACCGAGATCTTTGATCAGCTCCCGGTACTGCTCGACGTTCCGCTGTTTGACGTACTCCAACAGACGGCGACGACGACCCACCATCTTCAGCAGTCCCTGACGGGAGTGATGGTCCTTCTTGTGGGCGTCGAAGTGGCTCCGCAAGTCGTTGATGCGGGCCGTGAGGATCGCGATCTGGACCGGAGCGCTGCCGCGGTCGCTGTCGTGGATCTGGTACTTCTTGATGATGTCTTCTTTGACGATCGCCATGTGCGTCGTGCCTCCGCGAGAGTCAGTCGCTGCAAGGGAAGCGAACAGGATCCGGCGAGAGCCGGAGTTCAGCCGGTAAAGCTAGAAGAAGCCGTGTCGGGCGTCCACCTTGGGCCGGCACCGGTCGACCCGTCGACACCCGCCCCCTGGTTCGGCGGGCAACCCTCCCCCACTATGTCGGCATCCGACAGTCGGAAGTCGTCATAGTCGAACCACCGCGCATGCACCTCCTCCTTCACCTGCTCCTGAAGCTGTACCCCCGCGCCTATCGCGAACGGTACGGCGACGAAATCGCCGCGGTCGTCCGCGAGCAACAGGAGTGCGACGGCGGAGGCCCGCTCTTCTGGTGCGGCGTGGCGTGGGATCACGTCGCGGCGGCCCGACGCGTTCGACGACGCATGCGAACCCGGGGATGGGGAGAGACGATGATCGAGGATATCCGAGGGGCCGTGCGGTCGCTGATGCGCTCACGGAGGTTCGCCTTCTTTGCCGCCCTCACGCTGGGGCTCGGCATCGGCGCCACGGCCAGTGTGCTGACCGTGGCCGACCGGGTCCTCCTCCGCCCCCTGCCCTGGGACGGCGCGGAGCGTATGGTCGAGCTGGGGACGTACATCATGGGCGGGGAGGATCTGGCGGTCCTCAGCGGTCCCCTGCTCCTCGACTTCATCGAAAGGCTCGACGTGGCCGAAGCGGTGGTCGGGGCCAGCCGGGGACGACCGGTTCGAACGGACCTGGCGGAGCCCTTCCAGCTCACCGCCACCCAGGTGAGTCCGGGTTACTTCCCCTTCTTCGAAGGAGAGGCGGTCGCGGGGCGACTACTGGACGACGCCGATCACCGGGCCGGCGCGCCTCCGGTGGTGGTGCTGTCCCACGGGTATTGGACCGAGGCGTTCGGCGCCGACCCGGCCGCGATCGGCCGCAGCCTCGAGCTCGACGGGACGGCTCACACGATCGTCGGCGTGCTCGACCCCGCCTTCACCGCACCCCGCCCGACTTTCTGGGCGGAGGACGATCTCGTGCGCCCCCTCGGCCTCTACCAGAGAGAGCTGAGCGAAGGGTCCTTCTCGATCCAGGCGGTCGCGCGGCTGCGACCCGATGTCGGCCCGGAGCAGCTGCAAGCCGAACTGGAGGGGATCGGGCGGGAGCGATACGTCGACCGAGGTGGCTTCGTCACCGGCTTCGGCTCGGCACCGTTCCGCGACACCGTGCTCGGGCCGAGCGTCGGGACCAACCTCGGGCGCGTCCTCGGCGCCGTGGCCCTGCTCCTGCTGGTCGGGTGTGTGAACGTCGCCAGCCTACTCCTCACCCGTGCCTCCCAGAGAAGGGACGAGTTCCGCACCCGAGCCTCCCTCGGAGCGACACGGGGGCGCCTGCTCTCCCAACTCCTGTGGGAGAGCGCGGCCCTGGCGATTCTGGGCTCGGGGGTCGGCGCGGCCATGGCGTGGGGTGGTGTCGAGTTCTTCCGCTCCCATGCTCCGGCCGGTGTCCCCCGCATCGCGGAGATCACCTTCGACCCGCGGATGTTGATCGCCACGGTCGTCCTTTCCGTGTCCACGGTACTCGTCTTCGGTGCCGCCCCGGCCTGGGCCGCCAGCCGCGGGGCCGGGGGCCCGACGACCCGGAGCACCCACGGACGGGGCCAGACCCGTGCCCGATCGGCCCTCGTCGGCCTCGAGACCGCACTGGCCGCCGCCCTTGTGATCTGGTCGGGTCTCCTGGCCCGGGACCTGGTCGAGATGTCGAACGAGGATCCCGGCTTCCGCGGTGACGGCCTGGTGGCCGGCCAACTCGACCTTCGCGGACGAACGGGCGGGGCCTCGGCGGAGAGCCGCCGTGACTTCGTTCGTCGGCTCTCGGAGTCGGCCGGGGCCATTCCTGGTGTACAGCGGGTCGCCATCGCCACCGAACTCCCGTACTCGGGGAATGCGCTGGTCTCTTCGATGACCCCCCTCGACGCACCCGAGGTCGCGGAGGGGACCTTCATCCCCGTCGTGGCGGTGGATGGCGACTACTTCGAGGCCTTCGGACTCGACTTCGTGCAGGGGCGACCGTTCGACACGGAGCGGGACGACGATCGGATGCTCGCGGTGGTCAACGAGGCGTTCGTGCGGCAGTACTGGCCCGACCTCGATCCGCTGGCGGGTGCGATCAAGTCCGGGGGAGAGGATGTCGACGACGAGGGCGTGTACGAGGTGGTGGGCGTGGTGGCCGACGTGCGCACCGTTCCGGGCCGGCCGGCGCCCCCCAAGATGTACGCGGACTACGCCAACGAGGCGTTCGTCCGGTTCCACATCGTCCTCCAGACCGACGGACCCGTGGCCCCCGTGGTGCAGTCGCTGCGGTCGGCGGTTTCCGAACTCGACGCCGGCCTGCCGCTGAACGACGTCACGACCCTGGACGCCGTCGAGACCCGCGCGCTCGCGGAGCCGACCTTCTACGCCTCGATCTTCGCCTCCTTCGGCCTCGTCGCCCTCCTGCTGGCCCTGGTCGGGATCTATGGCACGACGGCGTACGCCACGGCGTCCCGCGGTCGAGAGATCGGCATCCGCGTGGCGTTGGGCGAGCACCGAGCCCGTATCGTATCCGCCATCGTGCGCAGAACCCTGGTCGTCGTCGGCGTCGGCGCTCTCGCCGGAGGCTCGATAGCGATGCTCGGCAGCGTCTACGCGGCCGACGCCCTGCGACTCGTCGACCCGCGCGACCCTCTCACCTACGGGGCCGTTTCACTCCTGGTCGTCGCCACGGCCACGGTGGCCGCCTGGATCCCTGCACGACGCCTGTCCGCGGTCGACCCGAACACCGCTCTGCGAGGAGACGATCGATGACCCGACGGACCTTTCAGGTGCTGCTGGCGCTGGCCGAGTCCCCCCTCCACGGGTACGGCATCCGACAGCGGGTTGCCGAGACGAGCGACGGCGAAGTCCGCCTCGGCTCGGGCACGCTGTACGAGGTCATCCACCGGCTCACCGACGACGGGTGGATCGAGGAGGTGCCCGCCCCGGTCGACGACACGGGGTCGGGGGGTCCACGTCGCCGCTTCTACGCCCTGACGAACGAGGGTCGGGGCGCGCTGCGCATCGAGTTGGCGCGGATGGAGCGGGACGTTCTGCACGCCCGGACGTTGGACCTCCTGCCGGAGGGATGAGCGGACGGCGCCTACACGCCCTCGAGAACCGTGCGAGCGCGATCCACGTCGGCGCGGATCTGATCGATCAACGCCTGCACCGACGTGAAGGGTTCGATCGGGCGGAGGTACTCGACGAAGTCGACACGCACCTCTTCCCCGTAGATGTCGCCTTCGAAGTCGA
>JAUIKL010000236.1 GCA_030430625.1 Gemmatimonadota bacterium | reverse complement strand
CGTCCGGACCGGAGGTGGGCCGCGCTGGAAGGAAACCCATCAGCTCCCGACCTCCTGAGCCACTTCCGACCGGAGGAGGACCTCGTGGACCAGGCCGTCTCGCGCTACCCGGGCTCGCGGAAAGTGGGCCCGCGCCTCGGCCTCGAGTCCGCTCGGGTCATCGCTGTAACGCGCGGAGATGTGGGTCAGGAAAAGCGAGCCGACTCCGGCCTCGGCCGCCAGACGCCCGGCGTCCGCCGCCGTGCTGTGTCCGGTCTGTGTCGCGCGCTGCCTCTCGTCCGACGTGAAGGTCGCCTCGTGCACCAGGACATCCGCTCCGTGGGCGGCCCGTCGAATGCCGTCACACGGGGCGGTATCGCCGCTGTAGACGACGGTCCGGCCAGGCCGCGCATCCCCGACCAGGTCGGCCGCCCGGATCACTCGACCGTCGACCTCGACGTCCTCTCCCCGATGGAGTCGCCCGAACAACGGTCCGTCCGGCACCCCGAGCTCCCGCGCGCGGTCGACGTCGAATCGGCCGAGTCGGTCGTGCTCCACCAGCGTCCAGCCAACCGCGCGCGTGGAATGACGGACCGAGAAGGGAACGATGTCGTATCCGTCTCCGGTCCACCCTTCCCCGTCCGAGCACTCGGTGACCGTGACATCGAATCCGACGCGATCGTCTCCCAGGGCCACGATGTCCCGCAGCACCTTGCCCGATCCGGTCGGCCCGTAGATCGCCAGCGGTTCGACCCGCCCCTGGAGCCCCATCGTGCGGAGAAGGCCCGTGATCCCGAGCACGTGGTCCGCGTGGGTGTGGGAAACGAAGATCGCCGACACCCCGAAGCCGCTCTGGTAGCGCATCATCTGGCGCTGGGTCCCCTCCCCGCAATCGAAGAGGAAGAGTTCACCCTCCCGCTGAACGGCGATGGCGCTGACGTTTCGACCGACGGTCGGGCGCGCGGCGGCTGTACCGAGAAAGGTGAGGCGGATCATGCGGGGTGGCGCGGTCGTGGGCGACCCGCCGAAGGTAGCCCGCGATCAGCGGATCTGGAATTGGAGCTGGACGAGACGACCGGGCTGAGGTAGTCCACACTGATCGTAGACGGCGGCGTCCATGACGTTCCGCACGGACGCGGTCGCGCCGAGGGTCTGCATGGCTCCGCCCCGCCCCCACTGGAACAGGCGGCGCAGCGAGAGGTCGACGATCCCGGACGATGCCAGCGGCTCCAAGCCACCCGACTCCGGGTTCTCGCACAGCTGTTCGCCCATCAACCGAACCTCGGCGGTCCCGTTGAGCGCCGTCGCCAATGCGACGTCGATCGCGACCTTCCCCGCGACCCTCGGCTCGTACTCCAGATCGATCTGGGACCCATCCGCCTCGTAGCCGCGGACGCGCTGCAACGTCATGTCCCCCGTCAGCGTGGCCCGCCCGAAGGTGCCGACCGCCAGGACCTCGAGGCCGGTGCTCCGAACCTCGTCCTGGTTCACACGCTGGAACCGAGACACGCTGTCGGCTCCGACGACGGTCCGTCGGATGATCCCGTTCGTCAGGCGGTGGTGGAAGCCCACGATCTGGAGCTCGGTCGAACGACCGGTCGCCGTGAAACCGGCCTCACCACCCAGGAGCGTTTCAGGCTTCAGCTCGGGGTTGGGTTCGAAGCGCCCGAGCGCCCCCGAGTACAACTCGCGGAGCGAGGGGAATCTGGACCGGCGCGACGCCCCGCCGTGCAGAAGGACACCGTCCGCCACCAGGCTCGTCAGACCGATCCGGGCGCCGTAGTCGGAGATTCGCTCGACCGGGGGCTTGTCCGATGATTCCGGCGTGTCCGAACCATCGGCAGCAAGCCCCAGGGTGATGGCCGTTGTGCCGTCGGCGCCGGTGCGGAACTCGGTCTCCGCTCCGACGCTCCAGAGCCGCTGGCGGTAGCTGGCCGCGCCACCTGGGTTCAGGACCTCGTCGTGCCGGACGTCCGCATAGGTGGCGGACATCCTCAGGTCGGCACGGCTCCCGAGCGTGTGGTCTCCGAGGAGGCGCGCGGTGACCACCAGATCGTCGGCGTCCTCGGTCTCCTCGACCGTCTGAAAGTTCTCGGACTCGAACTGTTCGATGAGGGTCGACCCCACGTCGACACCGAGCGAGAACTCGAGGTCGCCCTCACCCCACCCCGTGTCGCGCATGCCCGTACCGCCCGACACCGCCGCAATCAGGCGGCGCTGCTCGGGATACCGCCAGAGTCGCGGGCCGTCCTGATGCGTCTCCGGCGGCACGCCCCGCTCGATGTCGTACGCCGATGTCGACATCGACGCCCAGACCCCTTCGTCGGCCCGATAGCGCGCCGTGAAGAAGCCGTCGACACGCCTGACGTCGCTGTTCAGCCGCCGACCGTCGGCGGAGAGGAACTGCTCGCGGAGGAGTGGGTCGGTCTGGGCTCCGTCCGCCACCGGAGAACCGGAGCGGTCCTGGAAGCCTAGCCCACCGCGGAATACCCACTGGTGATCGCGGTCGTCGACGAGCTTCCCCCCCGTCAGGGAGACGTTCGACGCCCCTGTGTGGTCGAGCGCGAGCCCCGCGGTCAGAGGCGAAACGGAGGTCACACGGCGCTGAGCGCGCGCGACATCCACCTCGACGACCCCTCCGAGGGTGTTCGGCCCGTAGAGGATCGAGGAGAGTCCCCGAACGAGGGTGACGTTCTGGGCCGCGGTGAGCGGAATGATGGAGAGATCCGTCCGGTGGTCCCACCCGACGGTCAGCGGCACACCATCCATGAGGATCGCGACCTGCCTGTCCTCCGAACCGCGCAGCGCGGGCTGCATCTCACCGCGACTGTTCTGCCGAATCTGGATCAGAGGCATGGCGCGGAGTACCTCCTCCATCGTCGGCGCAGGGATGGCGCCCAACGAATCGAGGTCGATGACCACACTGCTCGATCCACCGCTCGTCATGGCCGGCTTGGCCACCGAGACGGTGATCCCGGACAGCCGCATCGAGTCGGCCACGGTGGAGTCCGGAGGGTTCTGCCCCGCCGCCGCTGTGGGAAGGGACAACAGAGCGACGGAGAGAGCTGAACGGACGAGTGTGCGGAGGGTCACGAGCGATTCGCTGGTTTCGACGGACGGTAACGCAATGTACGACCTCCACGGACCGATCGTTCCTTCGATCGATGCACGCTGGCCGCCTCTGTTGAAGTAACCCGAAAACACCGTGGCGTTGAAGGCATCCGCGTTGGACAACCGTTCGACCGGCGCCTATCCTGAACCCACCTCGGTGACCCTGGAGAGCCCATGCTGAACCGTCGTTCCTTTCTCGGTACGGTTTCCCTTCCTGCGGCGGCCGCCGCATCGGCCTTCACCTTCCGCCCCACGGAGTTGCGAGCGGAGGCCATCGACATCGCGATGAACCTGGCTCGCCACCCCGGTTCCGCGGCCGATGTGGTCGACGACGAGGATTTCTGGTTCGAGGTCCAGGCGGCCTTCACCGTCGACCGGACCCTGGTGAACCTCAACAACGGCGGGGTGAGCCCGGCGCCGAAGCTGGTTCAGGACGCCATGAAGCGTCACCAGGACTACTCGAACCTGGCGCCCACCTACACGATGTGGGAGATCCTGGAGCCGCAGAGGGAAGCCACCCGCAAGCGGATGGCCCGCGCGTGGGGCGTCGACGCCGAGGAGATCGCGTTCACGCGAAACGCCTCCGAGAGCCTCCAGACGATGCAGTTGGGCATCGACCTCCAGGCCGGGGACGAAGTGCTCACGACGACGCAGGACTACGGCCGGATGATCACGACCTTCCGGCAGCGTGAGCGTCGCGAGGGGATCGTGCTCAAGCAGATCCAGATCCCCGTTCCGGCGGAAGACCCCGCCGAGGTCGTGCGCCTGTTCGAGGAGGCGATCACCCCCCGGACGCGCATGATCCTGGCCTGCCACATGATCAACCTGACGGGCCAGATCCTGCCCGTTTCGGAGCTGACGGCGATGGCGAGACGCCACGGGATCCCCCTCGTGATCGATGGAGCGCACGCACTGGCGCACTTCGACTTCGACATCGGGGAGATGGACGTCGACAACTACTCGACCAGCCTGCACAAGTGGCTCTTCGCCCCACACGGCACCGGCCTCCTCTATGTCCGTCGGGACAAGATCGCCGACGTCTGGCCGCTCATGGCGGCACCGGAAGCGAAGGACGACGACATCCGAAAGTTCGAGGAGATCGGCACACACCCCGAGGCCCCCTACCTGTGTATCGGAGAGGCGCTGACCTTCCACGAGGGCCTGGGCCCCGCCCGAAAGGCCGCGCGACTCGTCCACCTGAGGAACTACTGGGCCGAACCGCTGCTCGAGCACGACAA
>JAUIKL010000235.1 GCA_030430625.1 Gemmatimonadota bacterium | reverse complement strand
CCGGCCGCTGATGTCCGTCCTGGCATCCTGGTCGGCAGGGTTCCCGGGGCTGCTGACGCCGTAGCCCGCGAAGATCAGCTCCCCCGAGAGTTCGCCTGAACCGGAGAAGCCCACCGGCGCCCAGTCCCCCCACAGCTCGAGTGCCGCGCCGTCGATGTTCAGACTGTTGTGTGGACCCGCCTCCGCACCTTTACGGATGGGGAAGGAGTTGAAATAGGTATCTTCGTCTCCGGCAGGTTCGAGACCTATGTCTTCGAACTGTCCGACGATATAGTCTGCTGCGCACCGAGCTCCCTGCGTACCCACCGCCCGACCCTCGAGTCGGTCGTCGGCCAGGTAGCGGACGTGGGCGAGGTTCCCTTCGAGTCCCGCTGTGATGGCGGAGGGCGAGGGGCAGGATTGAGCCGCTGCTGGCATGGATGTCGCGAGCGTCGCGACCACGGCAGCGGACAAGAACGTCAAAGAGGACGATACGCGGTGATTCATCGAAAGCTTGTGCTCGTGACTCTGGCTGTGGCCGCCATCGGGTGTGGAACCAGCGGCGAAGAAGATACCCCCGTGGTGGAGATGGGTCCCGCGGCGAACCTGGCTGGGGACACACCTCTCACGTACGAGGGCGAGACGCGGCTGCGCAACGTCCGACAGCTCACCGCAGGTGGCGAGAATGCCGAGGCGTATTGGGCCTTCGACGGCTCCCGCCTGATCTACCAGGCCAAGAAGCCCGGAGCCGGCTGCGATCAGATCTACATCCTGGACCCGAATACGGCCGAGACGCACATGGTCAGCACGGGCGAGGGGCGGACGACCTGCTCGTACTTCTACCCGTCGGGAGACGAGATCCTCTACTCGTCCACGCACCATCACGACGCTTCGTGCCCTGTCGAGCCCGACTTCTCTCAGGGTTACGTCTGGCCGATCTACAAGACCTATGACGTCTTCGTAGCCAACGCCGACGGTTCGAACCTTCGCCAGCTGACCACGGAAGACGGATACGACGCCGAGGCCACCTTCTCCCCGCAGGGAGACCGGATCGTCTTCACGAGTGACCGGAACGGAGATCTCGATCTCTACTCGATGAACCCGGACGGGTCCGATGTCGTCCAGCTCACCGATCGTCTCGGGTACGACGGCGGTGCGTTCTACTCACCGGACGGGACGAAGATCATCTGGCGGGCGCACTACCCCGAAGAGGGTAGCGCCGAAGCCGAGGACTACGTCCGCCTCCTCGGCGAGGGTCTCCTTCGCCCCGGTGAACTCGAGGTGTACGTGATGGACGCGGACGGCTCGAATATCCGACAGGTGACCGATGTCGGTGGCGCGAACTTCGCCCCGTACTGGCACCCGGATGGAGACAAGATCCTGTGGAGCTCGAACCACCACGACCCCTCCGGCCGGGATTTCGAGATCTACATGATCAACCTCGACGGCACGGGTATGGAGCGAATCACGAACTCGGAGGGCTTCGACGGCTTCCCCGTGTTCAGCCCGGACGGGCAGTACCTGGTCTTCGGATCCAACCGGAACAACGGTGGGACGTCGGACACGAACGTCTTCATTGCCGAGTGGGGGAACTGAGCCCAAGACGCGACTCGCCTCGGGAGGGGTTGGCGCTGCCCCTGGTCCAGGAGCGCTACGGCTGATCCAGCAGCGCGCTCAGCCCCGAGAGGATCCCGTAGGTCATGCCCCAAACGTGCTGCCCCACGACGTGGTAGCTGGGGAATCGTTTCTGGAACCCCTCGCGCCTGACGACGATCTCGGACTGCACTTCAGGCCGCGATAGATGGACGAGCGGCACCCAGTGGATCGAGTCCACCTCGGCGCGACTCAGGGCCGAGGCGTTGGCCGACTCGGGGACGGCGAAGACGAAGGGGGCCACGCGTAGCTTGGGCAGGTGCGCGCTCTTCGTAACGACATCCGGCAGCCGACCCAGGGGTAGGCCGCTCACCTCGAGGTTGAGACCGGTCTCCTCGTAGGTCTCTCTGCGAGCCGTATGAAGGAGCCCCGTATCGCTCTGTTCCCACCGGCCTCCAGGCAGCGCCATCTGGCCCGACCAGGGGTCGCGCTCGGACGCCGCTCGCTTGATCAGGAGGATGTCGAGGGGTTCGCCCGCGCGGAGCACCACGGCGACCGCCGCGTCCCTGCGCTCCGGGTCGAGGTCCGCCGCTCCGAAGGGAGTCGGATCCACCCGACGCAACGCCTCGCGGAGCTGATCGAGGGTCGGGTGGCTTTCGATCATACGCCGGTCGTCTCCGCGCCCCAGACGAGCTTGTGGAGCTGGAGCTGGAAGCGGACGGGGAGGCCGTCTTCGAGGATCCACCCGGCCAGCTCCTCCCACTCGACGGCTCCCCATACGGGAGACATCAGGAGCGCTCTCAGCTGGCCCGCCTTCACCCGCTCGTCGAGGCCGCGGTCGCGAATGGTGTCACGCGCCCACTCGTAGTCGGCCCGGTCCGCGATGACGAACTTCACTTCGTCCCGTGCGTCGAGCTGCTCCAGGTTCTCCCAGCGGTTGCGGCTCGACTCGCCCGAGCCCGGGCACTTGAGGTCCATGATGACGTGCACCCGCTCGTCGAGCGGCGATACGTCGAAGGCTCCGGACGTCTCGACGAGGACGGTGTAGCCTTTCTCCAGAAGGAGTCGGGCCAGATCGACCGATCCCGGGTGTGCCAGGGGTTCACCTCCGGTGATCTCGACCACGGGGCATCCGAAGTCGTCGACCGTCTGGACGATGTCGGAGAAGGTCATCCGCTGCCCGCCGTGGAAGGCGTATTCGGTGTCGCACCAGGAGCATCGGAGTGGACAACCGGTCAACCGAACGAAGGTGCACGGCACGCCGGCCCAGGTCGACTCCCCTTGGATCGAGTGGAAGATCTCGGTGATGCGGAGGTAGGGTTCAGTCATCGATTCCCCTCGCGATGGCCGCGTGCAGCTCGTTTTGCACGGCGATCAGCGTCATCGCCTCCAGTCCCTCGCGGGCCTCCTCCGCGGAGTTCGCACGGCAGAGGGTCGGCGTCTCGACGTGCCCGACGATACCCACCCCGTTCTGTGCCCAACGCGGGAACACGAGGTACCCGGCGATCGGCGCGCGAAGGTCCCCCGTCTTCTCGGTCTCGAGGGACACCGTGTACGGATGCCCGTCCGGGCCATCGAAGGCCGGCGGGCGGTTGTGGACCCGGATATAGCCGCCGAGGGTCGCGTCGTCGTCAACCATGCCAGGAAGCTAGAAGAAGGTCCGCGAAGGGCGTAGACTACCTCCGCATAGTACCGCGAAGTCGGGGAGTCCGATGTCCAAAACGATGCGAGCCGCAGTCTTCGAGGATTTCGGAGGCCCCGAGGTGGTCGAGATCCGGCGCGTGCCGATCCCCGAGCCGGGCCCCGGAGAGGTGCGGATCAAGGTCGAGGCCGCAGCCATGAACCACCTCGACCTGTGGGTGCGGCGCGGGCTCCCGATCGAGACACCGATGCCCCACATCGGTGGCTCCGACATGGCCGGTGTGGTGGACGAACTCGGTACGGGCGTCGAGGAGGTCGAGGTCGGTACACGCGTGGTCGTCGACCCGTCCCTCGGGTACTCGTGGTACGACGGACAAGACCGGGGGCCGTCCTTCGAAGATCCTCCGTTCCGCATCATCGGTGAACACACCCAGGGCGGCTTCGCGGAGTTCGCGGTCGTGCCGGCCGAGAACCTGTTGGAGATCCCTGGTGGTTTCGCTTCCGAGGACGCGGCTGCCGCTGGACTCGTCTTCGTGACGGCGTGGCGGGCCCTGGTCTCGCGGGGTCGTCTTCGAGCCGGAGAGCGGGTCCTGATCACGGGAGCTTCGGGCGGGGTCGGTACTGCGGCGGTCCAGGTGGCTCGGCGTGCGGGCGCGAAGGTGTTCGCGGTCACCGGCGGAGCGGAGAGCGTGACTCGGACGAAGGCGCTGGGGGCCGACATCGTGTACGACCGCTTCGAGGTCGACTTCTCCCGTGAGGTCTGGCGGGATACGTACAAGCAGGGTGTGAACGTCGTCTTCGACACCGTGGGAGAGGAGATCTGGCCCCGTTGCCTTCGGGCCCTTTCGCGCGGAGGCCGCCTCGTCACGTCGGGCGCCACGACGGGGTCGAGAGGGGTGACGGAGCTCCGCCTCGTCTTCTGGAAGCAGCTGGAGATCCTTGGCAGCACCATGGGCACGCCCACCGAGTTCCGGGAGGTCATGCGGCTCGTGTTCGACGGTGTGTTCGACCCCGTCGTTCAGGAGGTCCTTCCTCTCGACGAGGCACGGCGCGCTCACGAGATCCTGGAGAAGGGCAACATCTTCGGAAAGTTGGTCCTGGTGCCGTGAGTGATCTCACGCTCGTCGAGGCCCAGGCCAAGGTCGA
>JAUIKL010000234.1 GCA_030430625.1 Gemmatimonadota bacterium | reverse complement strand
AGCGCATGACACCATGCTACCCGGCGGGGTAGCTTCCCGCCATGAAGGCTCGATTGACCACGCCCGGCGCCCGATCTCGGCTCCGAACGAGGCTCCTGGCACACTACGACCGGGAGGCTCGCGATCTTCCCTGGAGAGGCGAAACCGACCCGTACCGGATCTGGGTGTCCGAAGTGATGCTCCAGCAGACCCGGGTCGAAACCGTGATCCGATACTACGAGCCCTGGCTCCGGCAGTTCCCCGACGTCGAATCGTTGGCGGATGCCTCCGAGGATCGGGTCTTGAAGGCGTGGGAGGGACTGGGGTATTACCGACGAGCGCGGAGCCTCCATCGGGCGGCGGCGGTCGTGCGCGACCGACACGGCGGAGTCGTCCCCTCCGATCCCACCGGCCTTCTCGATCTGCCGGGCGTGGGCGCCTACACCGCGGGTGCCGTCGCCTCGATCGCATTCGGGGTCGTCACTCCGGCGGTGGACGGAAACGTGAAGCGTGTCTTGTCCAGGTTGTACGACGAGCCGAAGCCGACACCCCGTTGGCTGGAGGGGCGGGCTGCGGAGCTGGTGGAGCCTCGACGGCCGGGGGATTGGAATCAGGCGCTCATGGAGTTGGGCGCCACGATCTGTGTTCCGAGAGCGCCTCGGTGCGAGCGTTGCCCGGTGGCCGAGCTCTGCGCGGCCCGCGCGGCGGGGACGGAAAAGGATCGGCCGGCAGCCGCTCGGAAGAAGCCGGCTCGGGTCCTCCGTATCCCCGTTGCGTTGCTGTACGCCGACGATCACCTACTCCTCCATCGGCGCCCGTCCGACGGTCTGCTCGGCGGGATGTGGGCCTTTCCCGAGGGAGACGTCGACGAGGTTGCCGAGCGCGTCGGGGCGCGCCTGGTCGGAGACGTCACGGCATTGGACGAGGTTCGTCACCGCTTCACCCACATCGACGCGACGTATCTGCCGGCTGCAAGCCGCGTGGACTCCACGCCGACCCCTCCGGATGACCACCGATGGGTGGCTCTTCGAGATGTGGAGGGGTTGGCGTTGCCGGTCGCTCAACAGAGGATCCTGGGACTGTGGACGTCCAGCAGGGAGTCGGAGAGAGCGTGAGAGTCGCCGAGATGACATGGCGCATGGTCGAAACGTATCTGGAGCGGGACGACCGCTGCATCGTTCCGCTGGGATGCACCGAGCAGCACGCCCACATCAGTCTGGCCACCGATTCCATTCTGGCCGAACGGGTCTCGGTGGAGGCCGCCGAGCCGCTCGGCGTTCCCGTCTTTCCGGTGATCTCCTACGGCATCACGCCCTTCTTCATGGGCTATCCCGGGACCGTTTCACTTTCCCCGACGACGTACGAGCGTGTGCTCCTGGAAGTCTTGGGCTCGGTCAAGCGGCACGGGTTCAGACGCATCCTCGTCGTGAATGGCCACGGCGGGAACAAGCCGGCCCGTCCGGCGGTCGAGGCGTGGGCCGACCGGAAGCGGGACGTCGAACTCCGGTGGCACGACTGGTGGGCTGCGCCCGATGTGCGAGCGGTGATCGACGAGGTCGACCCGCACGCCTCTCACGCATCGTGGATGGAGACCTTTCCGTGGACCCGTGTCCCGGGTGTCGAGCTTCCCCGCGAGCGCAAACCCCCCGTCGACCTGTCGGGAATCCAGGACATCTCGCTGGCGGATTACCGTGAGCGCCTCGGTGACGGATCGTTCGGAGGGTGGTACGAACGGTCCGACGCCGTCATGGAGCGTGTGTGGAAAACGGCCGTCGAGGAGACGCGGGCGGTCCTGGAGAGGGATGGCTGGGGCCGTGAGTGACGCGACTACCAGCGGGCCGGTTGACCTCGAGCGTCGACATGGAGGAACGGGCCTCTGACGGCATTCCGTCGATACACCGCGAGTCCACCCTTGGCCAGCTTGGGGTCGCGCTCGATCGCACGCTCCATGACCTGAGCCATCCACCGGGCGTCTCGGACATCGACGACCCCGTCCCCGTTGAGGTCGTCCATCTGACCGTCCCCGTCGTTGTCGACGAAGACGTCCGCGGCGTCGCCCCACAGATGGCGTGAGAGGTCGGTCGTGTTCCCGATGGCCCGGTTGTACGCGGGCGTGCGGAACCCGGACATCACTGTGAGCCGTGAAGTGGCGTACCCCTCCTCGTTCACCGCCACCAACAGGGCCTCGAGCTTCTCGAGGAGTCGCGGGGATACGAGGACGTAGCGTGGGTCTCCGGGGTCCTTACAGAGGAAGTCCCGAAGCCTGAAGTTGGGTGAGACCCGGCGATCGTATTCGCCCGGCCGCGCTTCGATGAAGCCGACCGGGGGTTCGTAGACCCGGCTGCGACTCGCCGGGCGGGGTAGGTAGTTGCCGATTCGATAGCCGTTGAGCTGGCCGTTCGTGACCTCGCTCGCGGAGGTGAGCACCATGAACATGAGGCGAATGGTGTCACTCGTGACCGGGTTGGTGACCACGACTTCGTGGAAGCCGGGCGCGGTCGGGGCCGACCAGGTCCACCGCCCGTTGTTGGCCCGGCGCAGGCGACCGCCGCCCGCAGAGGACGCCTGAATGCGCCCGCCGGAAGCGGCGGCCTCGATCGGAACACTCGCTCCGGGTTGAACGCTCAGTGCGATCTCGCGGAGGCGAACCTCGGTCGTACCCACGCGGACGGAGAACGAAGCGAACGGGTCGTTGAACGCCGGCGGTTCGACGGACGGGTCTGGAGACCCGGAAGCGAGCGAACCGGAGGCGAGCGGAAGTGTCGACAACAGGAGAACTGCAGCCCGCATCAAGCCTCCGGGGGGCCCTGGGCCAGCGCCGTGAGGACGGCGCGGTCTCGACCGTAGATGTCATCGCGGAAGTGGATCGAGCCGTCCGACTCGGCCCACACCGTCCAATAGAGGAGGTGTACGGGAAGCGGGGCGGTCAGCCGGACGGCTCGTTCGACTCGGCCGGCGACGACGCGATCGATCTCTTCCCGACTCCAACCGCTCTGGTCCGCGAGGAGGTACTCGGCCAGTCCGAGGGGGTCTTCGATTCGGATACAGCCGGACGAGAAGTTCCGGACCGTCCGGTCGAACAACTCGCGGGAAGGTGTGTCGTGCAGGTACACGTTGTGCGCGTTGGGAAACATGAACTTCACGTTCCCGAGCGCGTTCGTCGGGCCGGGTTCCTGACGGAGCCGGTACGACCGGTTGAAGCTGCGACCGTCGAGGCTGGCCCAGTCGACGACCGCGGGGTCGACGGGTTCGTTCGTCGTCTGACTGAGGAGCGTCATCCGTTGGGCCGCGATCGTCGAGGGGTCGCGTTGGATGGCGGGGAACTTGTCGACGGCCGCGATCGTGGGTGGGACGTGCCAGTAGGGGGCGAGGACCATGTAGGTCATCTGCCCCGTGAACATCGGCGTCTCACGGTACATCCGTCCGACGACGGCTCGGTGTCGTCGAACGACTTCGCCGTCCTCGATCACCCGTACGTCGAAGCCCGCGATGTTGACCTCGATGTGGCGCCGGCCCAGGTCTGCCGGGAGCCAGCGGAAGCGCTCCAGGTTGGCTTCGATCTGACGCACACGGGCCTCTGCGCTCACGTTGAGTGCACGGAGTGTGGCGGGCCCGACCCGACCGTCCACGTCGAGGCCGTGTCTCTGCTGGAAGGTGCGTACGGCCGCCGCGACATCCTCGGTGAAGACGTCCTCGCCTTCGGTGGTGGTCGACAGGCCGAGGCGCCCGAGGAGGGCGGTCACACGCGGACCCGTCGACTCGACCTCGAGGGTCGGGCCGTCCGCGACAGGCGCCCAACCGCCGGCATCGTCGATCGAACGGAGCCGATCGACTTCCCGAAGGAGGGCGGCGTATCGGGGTTGAGGTTGTGCCAACCCTGCCAGGCTCCCCGCGATGTCCCGCGTGCGAAGGGCCTCGGTCAGGATGGAGTGCAACTCCGCGGATCGGCGGTTGGCAACCCACTCGGGGTTTACGGTCTCCGGGTTGATCCGGCCCACGAGAAGGTGCGACCCGAGCGTCATGAAGGCGTCGCTGGCCAGTAGGTCGAAGTCCGCGGAGTCGGCCGCGACCGCCGTACCGGCGCGGACCGATGCCGCCAGCGGACGCATGGCCGAGAGGTGGTAATGCTCGGGGTCGAAACCGTGCTCGACGCTGGCCTCGATGGCCGTCGTCAACTGCCGGAAGGCACGAAGTCCCGCCTCATCGGTCCATGCGGGCTCGAACACGCGCGCGTCGTAGAACCGAGGGAGAGCCGTACGGGCCAGGAGTCGTTCGCCGGCTGCGACCGCGGGGGCGCCGGTGCGCAATGCTTCGCTCCGGCCCCTCAGGAGTCGACTCGTCTCGCTCTCCATCCACAGCGAAGTCGACCCGACCAGGGAGGCCCAAC
>JAUIKL010000233.1 GCA_030430625.1 Gemmatimonadota bacterium | reverse complement strand
GCCACGTGGGAGGCGTTCGGAAAACGCCGGAGCGCGTCGACCTCCCAAGGTGCCATGACCGGGCGAGGGTCGAGGATCCGTTCGGCCGAACCGGCCAGCGCTTCGGTGCGGCGGACCGCCTCGGCCACGGCGCGTTCCACGTCGAGCAGCGTCGAGTCCCTCGCGGCGTCCGCCGCGGCCTCACGTTCTCCCTCGACGTAGCCGCAGCCCCCGAGGAGGAAGGCCAGCATCAAGGGTCGGACGCGCATGGGGCCTCCTTCAGCTTTCGCTGGCTTCTCGGACCTGCCGCTGAAGCCGAGCCAGGATCGCGCTCATCCCTCGGAGCCGCAGCGGAGACACGACCTCGCCGAGGCCCATCCGAGCGTAGAAGTCCGGGGGCACCGCCAGGACCTCGTCCGCGCTCAGGCCGTCCAGGCCTTCGTGCAGAATCCCCGCGAAGCCGCGGACCGTTGGGCTCTCGGGCGGTGCGTCGAAGAAGAAGTGGACCGTCCCGTCGTCGCCGACGCGGGTCGCCACGAAAAAGGGCGTCTGGCACTCGTGCACACGTTCGAGGTCCGACCGATCCTCGACGAGCTCGTCGGGAAGGGGAGGGACCTTCTTGGCGTAGGCTAACAGAGCCTGGACGCGAAGCTCGCGGGGCGCGCGCTCGAATCGATCGACCACGCGCTGCAGAGAAGATGGAATGCTCATGGGGCGAGGTACCGTCGGCGTGGGGGGCAGTTCCGTCGAGACAGGCGAACCGATCGGGTAGGAGGCGGGTACCGATCGCTCCGAACCCGAGAACGCCCACGCGGCGGAGACGAATACGATGTCCGTGCCCAACGATCCCCACCCGAAGTTCGAGCAGTACGCCGCCCCCGAGCGCCTGGTGTCGACGAGCTGGTTGGCCGACCACCTCGACGACCCCGACGTCGTGGTCGTCGAATCGGACGAGGACGTGCTCCTCTACGACACCGGCCACATCCCCGGTGCGGTGAAGATCGACTGGCACATGGATCTCAACGACCCCGTGACACGGGACTACCTCACCGGTGAGACCTTCGCCGAACTGATGGCGGCCAAGGGAATCACGCGGGATACCACCGTCGTCTTCTACGGGGACAACTTCAACTGGTGGGCCGCCTACGCCCTCTGGGTGTTCTCCCTCTTCGGCCACCCGGACGTTCGCCTCGTCGACGGCGGTCGTGCCAAGTGGACCGAGGAAGGGCGCCCGATGACGACGGACGTCCCGAGCAGGGATCGGACCGAGTACCCCGTCGTGGCGCGGGACGACTCCGCCATTCGGGCCTTCCGCCACGAGGTCCTGGAGCACATCGGAGCGAAGGGGCGCATGGTCGACGTCCGTTCGCCGCAGGAGTTCAGCGGCGAGCTGCTCCACATGCCCGACTACCCGCAAGAGGGCGCTCTTCGGGGCGGCCACATCCCGGGCGCGTCGAACGTCCCGTGGAAGCGGGCGGCGAACGACGACGGCACCTTCCGCTCGGCGGACGAGTTGCGCGCCATCTACGAGGGTGAGCTCGGCCTGAAGCCGAGTGACGACGTCGTGGCGTACTGCCGGATCGGCGAGCGGTCGAGCCACACGTGGTTCGTTCTCTCGCACCTGCTCGGCTTCGAGCACGTCCGGAACTACGACGGCTCCTGGACCGAGTGGGGCAACCTCGTAGGCGTTCCGGTTGAGCGCTGAACGACGACCGGGGGTGGGGGCGTCGCCCCTGCCCACGGTGTGGTTCTCCTTCCCCTCCTACCCTCGAAGTTGTTCTTCGAGCGCCGTGGCCAGATCGGTCTTCTCGTCCCGGTACTTCACGATGACCGGCGTGTAGATCGACACGCTCTCGGACTTGGCCCAGGGCGAAGACGCGGCCCGCGCTCCGGCCACGACCACGGCATTCTCCGGGATCTCGAGCGTCCCACCGGGCTCGGCCCGGATGATCCGCTCCTGCACGAGATCGAAGACGGGGGTGGCCCGGGTCAACACGACCCCGGCGCCGAGCACGGCGCCCGTCCGCACGATCGTGCCTTCGTAGACACCGGCGTTTCCACCGACGATGACGTCGTCCTCGATCACGACCGGTACGGCGTTGATCGGTTCGAGCACACCGCCGACCTGGGCCGCGGCACTCAGGTGGACCCGAGCACCGATCTGCGCGCACGAACCGACGAGGGCGTGCGAGTCGATCATGCTGCCGTCTCCGACGTACGCCCCGACATTCACGTACATCGGCGGCATGCACACGACGTTGCGGCCGAGGTACGCACCGCGGCGCACGCTCGAACCACCGGGAACGACACGGATGGCGTCGTCCACCTTGAAGGAGCGTGGCGGCATCGTGTCCTTGTCGACGAAGGCCTCCGACGTGCTGGCGGCTCCCGAGCCCTCCATGGGCCACCGCATCACGGTCGAACGCCCCACGCCGAACGCCAGCAGGATGCCCTGCTTGACCCACGAGTTGGCGACCCAGCTTCCGTCGTCCGCTCGCGATGCCGAGCGGAGATCACCCGACTCGAGGGCGTCGAGGAGTTCCTCGACCGTTTCACGGGTCAGCTCGGGGTCTCGTTTCTCCGAATCGGTCGCCGCGAGTGCGTCGACCCGCTCGGCCAGTGCCCCCCACCGGGTCTCGCTCATGCGGCCCCCACGGCGTGGGCTCCGGACCGATCGAGCACGTCGGCGATCTCGGCGAGGTGGACGTCGGCGAGGGCCGTGAGCGGAGGGCGCATGGCCGGCGAGCAGAGCCCGAGGTGCGCCATGATGGCTTTGACCGGGATGGGGTTCGATTCCACGAAAGCGAAGTCCATGAGGGGTACGAGACGGTGATGGAGGTCGCGCGCCGCGCCGAAGTCGCCTTCGGCGGCCGAGCGCACGAGTGAAGCCATGAGGGCGGGAACGACGTTGCTCACCACCGAGATCACCCCTTCGGCCCCGAGGGCCATCAGGGGCAGGGTGAGTGCGTCGTCTCCGGAGTAGACGAAGAAGTCGTCGGGGCGATTCCGGACGATCTCGGAGATCTGGTCCAGGTCGGCCGAGGCCTCCTTGATCCCGACGATGTTCGGGTGCTCGGCCAACTCGAGGGTGGTCTCTGCGTCGATGTTGCTCGCCGTGCGGCCCGGGACGTTGTAGAGCACGACCGGGTGCTCGGTGGCATCGGCCACGGCCCGGAAATGTTCGACGAGTCCACGCTGCGTCGGCTTGTTGTACATCGGAGACGCGTGGAGGGTGTGCGTGGCGCCCGCGGCGGTCAGCCTCCGCGTCGTCTCGACAGCGACGGCCGTTCCGCTGGCCGTGGCCCCCGCCACGATCGGGAGACCGGTCGACACGGTCTCGGCCGTGATCGACACGACCCGCTCGCGCTCTTCGAGGGAAAGCGTCGGCGCCTCACCCGTCGATCCGCACGGGACGAGGAACGACACGCCGCCGGCCTCCTGACGGGTCACGGTGGCGCGCAGGGCGGCATCGTCGATGTCCCCGTTGCCGTCGAACGGAGTGATCAGGGCAGTCCCGACCCCTCCTCCCAGTGCCTTCGTCATTGTCCTTCAACCTCGTCAGCCAAGTCGTCGATCGAGTACAGTCCGGGCCCCCTGCCGTGAAGCCATCGCGCCGCCAACAGCGCGCCGTCGGCGAACACCCGGCGGTCCCGCACTTCGTGTCTCAGGACGACACGGTCGAACGTGCCGTCCACGGTCAGTTCGTGGGTGCCGGGAATCTGACCGGTCCGGACCGAGGTGACCCCTACCTCCCGTGGAAAGATTCCGGACACTTCGTCGTGGAGACGCCGCGCCGTGCCCGAGGGCGCATCCACCTTCGCAGCGTGGTGCCATTCCACCAAGTGCATGTCGTACGCCTCGTTCCCGGCGGCGAGAGCCGCCATGCGCTTGGCAAGCGCCCGGGTGATGACGTAGCCGGGCGAGAAATTCTCCGCCCAGAGCACCGTTCCGCCGTCGGCTTCGACGAAGTCGCGGACTTCGTCGAGTCGGTCGTACCAGCCGGACGTGCCGACCACGACCGGGCATCCGGCGTTCACGCACGCCCGGATGTTGTCGACGGCGGCCCCCGGAAGGGTGAACTCGATGGCGACGTCGACGTTCCGCAGGGTGTCCGCGCCCGAGCCGGCCATCGCATCCCTACCGAGGACCGAGACGACGTCGATACCGCGGTCCTGTGCCAGCGCCTCGACCCACTGCCCCATCCGTCCGTGTCCGATGACCGCTGCCCGGATCGTCACCAGGCGCCCTCCGGCACGCCGGGGAGCATGCCCAGACGGCCCATGACCTCGGCGTTGAGGATCGATCCACCGGCCGCGCCGCGAACCGTGTTGTGGCTGAGGGCGACGAGGCGGACGTCGAAGATCGGGTCGGGACGTACCCGTCCGATGACGACAC
>JAUIKL010000232.1 GCA_030430625.1 Gemmatimonadota bacterium | reverse complement strand
CACGAGCTCGCCTCGGCATCCGCAGCAGCGAAAGCAGGTGGTCCACGTCGCCCCAGAACCAGCGCAGCTTGACGCCGACTCGGTACGCGGGTGGCTCCTCCGGGGCTCGCCCCTCGAACGATTCGACGAGGAGTCTGGGGAAGTCCACACCCGCATCGACCGCCAGCTGAAGCGATCCCCAGAAACGGCCGTTGACCTCCATGAGGTACAGCTCTCCGGTTCGCTCGCTCTGCTTGAACTCCACCATCGCGACTCCCTCCCATCCGAACTCGGACAGGACCCGCTCGGCCGCGGAGGTCAGGGCAGGGTCGAGGGCAACGCTCTCGCGATAGACACTTACACCGCCAGTCGGAGGCTTCTCCCTGATCCGTCGGTGCGCGAAAACCGCCCGAGTCTCGCCGGCCGACACGAGAAGAAAGGCCCCTAAACCCGGTCCCTTGATTCGCTCCTGGACCAGGATGGGGAACGCCTCGTCCGAGTACTGAGCGAACGACCGACGAAGATCCTCGCGCGAGGCCACCATCGACACGGCGAACCGCTCCGTCCCGTCCGTCGTCTCGACTGCGGAGCGCGCGGGCTTCAGGACGACGTCGAAGCCGTGGGCCTCCGCCCACGACTCCGCCAGGGCCACATCTCCCCGGTGGTCGACCACGACCTGCTCGGGAACACCCAGACCGAGGCGCTCGGCGGCCGCCAACAGATTCTGCTTGTCGGAGACGGCCCGGTAGGTCGAGGCCTCCGGGAAGGGAATCACCACCTCGGGCCGTGCCGAGCGGAGGCCCAGTACCGCTTCGGCGGCGGCATCCGTCATGGGGATCACCATCGCGTAGTCTTCACGATCGAGTAGGTCACTCAAGGACTCGGTCGTCGGGTCGCTCAGCACGTGGACTCGGTCGCAATAGCGACTGGCGCCAGCCAGCGGAACGGATGACCGGCTCGTGACCCCGACCCGATGGCCTGCCCTCCCGAGGGACCGGACCGCCGCGAGGGTGGATCGCTGCTCACCATCGGTCAGAAGGATTCGTGTCACCGAGAACTCCGCCCCGCCAAGAGTCGTGGGCCACGTGCAACACCCCGACCCGGGGGCCGAGGTCGTGTTGCAATGCGGCCAGGCATGTGAAAGTTAGTCGTATGCGACGCGAGACTGGTGACACGCAAACGCGCCCGCCACGTATCGCCCTCTCCCCCCACGTTAGCGCATGAATCCCATCGGACGCCTTGCCCGCGAACTCCGCGAGGCCGGGCCGGGCCCTACGGCCAACAAGGTTCTCCGCCGTCTGAAGAGAACCGTCTATCGGTACGAATACCTTCGTCTGGTGCGCGCCTCCGACCTCACACCCGCCCCAGAGCCCCTGCCGCACAACCTACGAGTGGAGATGGTCGACTTCGACGCACTCGAGGAGGGACGCTACTTCAAGGCGATCGAGACACCCGCCGAAGTGCGTGCACGCTTCGCGCGCGGGTACAAGTGCATTGCCGTGTACGTGGGCGATGAACTGGCGCACGTCTCCTGGCTCACGGTCGGACATCTTCCGATCGACCCGGGAATCCCCGACCTCGTCGGGGACGGTATCGGAGGTGCCTTCGACGTCTTCACGCGTCGCGACCTACGGGGAAACCGCTGCCTCTCACACGCCCTCGGACATATGAAGGTCGCGGCCCGAGAACTGGGGCTGACGCGCCTGCTGGCCGTGATCCACCCGGACAACGCACCCTCCCTGCACGTCTTCGGCAAGATGGGCTTCGAGGTGATCGGCGATGTCGAGTACCGACGTGTCCTCTTCTCGGAGTCCTTCGATCATCCCGACGCGATTTGAGAAATGTGCGGCAAGGCCGGGTCGCGGGCCTTATCTTGGTATCAGCCTTCCGATCGCGTCGGTAGGTAACGAACTCGAAGGCCTCCCCCCTCAGTCATGATTCGACCCCGCACCGCGCCGTTTCCGCCGGGGGCCGTTCCTCGTCCCCCGGCTCCAGGGCGTCCTTCCGTACTGTCGCCACCCGTGTGGCTCGATCGGTTTCCCCGACAGATCAAACTGCGGCCGGTCGTTCTCGGGTTGATCATCCTGACCTACGTGTGGCGCTTCCACGACCTGGCGCCCTTCATCGGCCCCCTTCGACTCGCGGCCATAAGCACGGTGTTGTCCTGGGTGTTCCTCGTCTTTCAGCCGAGATGGGGCACACTCTCGAGAGCGGCCAAACTGCCCTACGTGTGGGCGTTCCTCGTCTGGTCCGTGTGGATTCTGATCTCCGCGCAGTACGCCCTCAACTCGGCCGTGGCGAACGCGTACTGGCAGGACGTTCACCTCACCTCGATGACGATGTTCCTGTTCGTCCTCCTGTCGTTGGAGGACCTTCGACACGTGCAGTTGGCCATCGTCGCCCATGTCATCGGGGCGTTCATCGGGGCGTTCTTCTACGCCAAGGGCGGCTTCCCGACGTGGGGATCGCCGATGCCGCAGTACGACGTGAACGAGTTTGCTCTCCTCCTGCTGATGACCCTGCCGTTCGTCATCTTCTTCGCCACGACGGAAGAGAACTCGAAGCTCCGGCTCGCTTTTTGGGGACTGGCCGTCCTGATGACGATCGCGGTCCTGATGACCCGTTCGCGCGGCGGCTTCCTGACCACGGGAGTCCTCCTCGGGATCCTGCTCGTCCGCGGACGCGGCCTGAGCCTCAAAGCCAGGATCCTCCCCCCGATCGTGCTTCTGATCGGGTTCTCGTTCCTACCGGCGGACGTGACCGATCGATTGTCGACGCTCTTCAATCCCTCCGAGGACTACAACGTCTCGGACGAAGAAGGGCGTGTCGAGATCTGGAAACGCGGCCTCGGATACCTCGAGGACCGGCCGGTCTTCGGTGTCGGGGCACTGAACTTCCCGATCGCCGAAATCACCTTGTCGGCGCGCGCGCAGGCCGGCGGTATCGAGCGCGGCTTCGTAACCCACAACGCCTTCCTCCAGGTCGCATCTGAAACGGGCGTCCTGGGGGGCGGGCTCTTCATTTTTATGATCGTCTCGGCCATGTGGCGAATGCGCTCACTGGCGGGGCGCTACAAAAAACGCCCGGACCCCGAATCCCAGGACTTCGTCCTGCTCTGCGACATGACGCAGCTGTCGTTCGTGGCTTTCTGCGTGGGCGGATTCTTCCTGTCCGTCGGTTACGGGTCCATGCTCCTGGCGATGGTCGCCATCACGGCTGGCGTCGAGTTGAACGCACCGAAGGGGCAAACCGCCCCTGTCCTCATGCACCGGCGGCCTCCCCGGATGGCGCCGACACGACCCCGGAGGTCTCGCTGAACATCCTGAAAGTGTGGGACTCGGAATACCCTTGGGACGTCCGCGCCGAAAAGGTCATGCGGTCCCTGACCGAGGCCGGACACGATGTTCATCTGGCGGCCCGCAACCGTCGAGGCGACCCACTCCGTGAGGAGTTGCCCGAGGCCACTGTCCACAGACTCACCCCTTGGAGCGCACTCGGCTCCAAGGTCGACGGGATGTCCCAATTTCCGGCCTTCATGAATCCGCGCTGGGTCGGACTTCTGCGCCGCGTCGGCAAGGAGTGCGGGGCCGAGGTGATCCTCGTTCGGGACCTTCCGTTGGCTCCGACCGCGGTCGGAGTGGGTCGAATGCTCGGAATTCCGGTCGTCCTGGACATGGCGGAGAACTACGCCGCCATGATGAGGGACATCTGGACCTCCGGCCGCCAGCAGCCGTTCGACTGGGTCGTGCGAAACCCCGGCATCGTGTCAAAAATCGAGCGATGGAGTCTGGCCAACCTCGACCACGTCATCGTGGTCGTCGAGGAATCGGGAGAGCGCCTCGTCGAGGCGGGGCTCGACTCGGATCGGGTGACGGTCGTCTGCAACACCCCACTGCCAGAGAGAATTCCCAGCCCCGAACTCCTCGAGAACCGAAGCGAGGGCGCACCTCTTCGCCTCGTGTATCTGGGTCTCCTCGAGAAGCCGCGCGGGATCGACGAGGTCCTCGACGGACTCGCCGAATTGCGATCCGAGGGACTCGACTTCTTCCTCGACATCATCGGCGGGGGCATGGAAGAAGAGAGCTTCGTCTCCAAGGCCGAGCGTCTCGGGCTCCTGGGAGACCGTGTGAAGTTCCACGGTGTCCTCCCCTACGAAGAAGCCCTCGCGATCTTCCGGAAGTCACATATCGGCGTGGTCCCCCACCATGCCGTGGAGAGCTGGAACACGACGATTCCGAACAAACTCTTCGACTACATGTCCCACGCCCTTCCCGTCATCACCTCCGACGCCAAGCCGGCGGCAAGGGTCGTCCGCGAGGAGCGGTCGGGGGAAGTCTTCCGGAGCGGGGACAGTGCAGACTTCGCCCGTGCCGTCCGGGCACTGGTCGATCCCGGTACCCGG
>JAUIKL010000231.1 GCA_030430625.1 Gemmatimonadota bacterium | reverse complement strand
CACTGTGGCAGCGGCATGTGGGTGCGCACCCGCGAGGGGCGTGCGGTCAACGTCCAGGGCAACCCCGACCACCCCATCTCGCAGGGCGGGCTGAGCACGAAGGCGTACGCCAGCCTCCAGCACCTCTACAACCCCGATCGATTTGCGGGCCCGATGATCCGCGAGGGAGATCGGTTCCGGCAGGGGACGTGGGACGAGGCCGAGCGCCTGCTGGCGACTCGTCTTGCCGGCGCTACGGACGCGATGTTCATCGGTGGTTCGATGGGGCCGACGATGAACCGTCTCGTCGACCAGTTCATCGGTGCCCTCGGCGGTACGCGCGTCACCTTCGAGTCGGTCTCGCAGGCCCCGTTGCGCGAGGCCACGCGCCTCGCGTTCGGAGTCGACGAGGTTCCGTCCTTCGACATCGAGTCGAGCCGCTTCCTCCTGTCGTTCTCGAACGACTTCGTCGACGACGGCTCCGTCGTCGACGAGCGCGGACTGGCCCGGATGCACTCGGTGGACGAGGCCAATCACGAGAAGGGCACCTTCGTCTACCTCGGGCCGCGGCTCTCCACCACGGGCCTGAACGCCGACGAGTGGTTCCCGATCGCCCCGGGTTCGGAGGCGGTCGTGGCGCTGGGTATGGCGGCGCACATCGCCGGTGGCCAGGCATCCGGCCCGTACGCGAACCTGCTGCAGAACTACTCGCTGGCCGATGCGGCCGCCGCTTCCGGGATCGACGAGGCTGCGCTCGCGGAACTGGCCGACCGCTTCGCA
Organism: Gemmatimonadota bacterium; assembly: GCA_030430625.1. GTDB lineage: Bacteria > Gemmatimonadota > Gemmatimonadetes > Longimicrobiales > Gaopeijiaceae > UBA2589. Next base: position 3,629 of record JAUIKL010000231.1, on the reverse strand, counting down.
TCGGCCGAGCCCTCGCTGGCGCTCGGACCGGGCGTCGGGGCGCACAGCCGCACGGCCACGGCCGCGAACCTGGCGGTCCTGATTCTCAATGATGTGGCCGGCAACGTCGGGCGCACGGTGACCGTGGGTCGCGGCACGGCGGCCCGCACGGCTCCGTATGCGGACATGGCGGATGCCATCGGACGCATGGCGAATGGCCAGGTCGGTGTCGCGCTCGTGCACGGTGCCAACCCGGCGTACGCACTTCCGCAGGGCTCCGGCTTCGCGGAGGCCTTCGAGCAGGTCCCGTTCAAAGTCTCGTTCGCCTCTGCGATGGACGAGACGGCGGCCATGGCCGACCTGATCATGCCGGACCGCCACTTCCTCGAGTCGTGGGGCGATTGGTCGCCTCGGTCCGGTGTCGTGACGCTCATGCAGCCCGTCATGCAGGCGGTGCCGCACTTCGACTCGAAGCAGACGGGGGACGCGCTCCTGGCGGTCGCTTCCCACCTCGAAGTCGATCTCGGTTCGGCCACCTTCTACGAGTACCTGAGGGCGCCCTACCAGGCTGCTCACTCCGGGGACGCGACGAGCTTCGAGCAGGAGTGGCGCGGCTACGTCCGGACCGGAATCATCGAGGCCTCCGATCCGGTCGACGTCACGCCGTCGCTTCGGGCTCCGGATGCCGCGCTGGCGTTCGATGCGCCGACCCTCGACGGCTCGGGTGATCTCACCCTGATCGTGCACCCGTCGCCGCGCTTCGGTGGCGGTGAGTTCGCGAACTCGCCGTGGATGCAGGAGTTGCCGGATCCGGTCGCGAAGATCGCGTGGCACTCCTGGTTGGAGATGAACCCCACGACCGCCGAGGCCCGCGGCCTCCGCGAGGGCGATATCGTCACGGTGACTTCGCCCCACGGCTCGGTAGAGCTTCCGGTCTGGCTCTATCCGGGGATCCGTGAGGACGCCGTGGCCCTGGCGATGGGGACGGGGCACACGAACTTCGGCCGCTGGGCCACCGGCAACGGTGTGAATGCGCTGGATCTGCTCCCGGCGGTGGCCGAGCAGCCGTCCGGTGCACTGGTCACCCTGGCCACGACGGTCGACGTCGTCGGCACGGGTGAGCGCCGCCGACTCGCGACGGTCGAGGGGTCGAACGACCAGCACAACCGTCCGATCGCGCCGGCCATCGCACTCGCCGACCTCGGGCACGCCGAGGACGATCACGCCGACGAGGGCCACCACGAGCTCATGGAGCTCCAGGGCTACGGCGGTGTTCAGCCGGTTCCGGCGCACGAGGGGGCGGCTACCGCCTTCCCGCTGCCCGGTGCGGATCACGGTGAGTACGCACAGGCCCACGAGGGACCGCGCTACGGCCTGGCTATCGACCTGGACAAGTGCACCGGCTGCAACGCCTGCGTCGTCGCGTGTCAGGCCGAGAACAACATTCCGTGGGTCGGCGAAGATCAGGTCGTCATGGGCCGCGACATGGCCTGGATGCGGATCGAGCGCTACTACGAGCACGTGGACGCGACGCACGCCAGCCACCTGGACGTGCGTTTCCTCCCGATGATGTGCCAGCACTGCGGCAACGCGCCGTGTGAGCCGGTCTGCCCGGTGTACGCGACGTACCACACGCCGGAGGGCATCAACGCCCAGATCTACAACCGGTGCGTGGGAACGCGGTACTGCGCCAACAACTGCCCGTACAAGGTCCGCGTCTACAACTGGTACCGGTACACGGACGAGAACGTACCGGAGCCGATGAACTGGCAGTGGAACCCGGACGTGACCGTCCGGACGAACGGTGTCATGGAGAAGTGCTCGCTCTGCGTCCAGCGCGTGCGGGATGCCGAGAACCAGGCGGCCCTTGAAGAGGGACGCCCGATTCGGGACGGCGAGATCCAGACCGCCTGTCAGACCAGTTGTGCCGCCGAAGCGATCGTCTTCGGTGACCTACGGGACCCCGAGTCCCGGGTGGCGCAGTTGGTCGAAAACGAGCGCACCTACAGGGTCCTCGACGAGCTCATCAACACCCAGCCTGGCGTGCACTACTTGAAGCGAGTCACCCATCACGAAGTCTCGGGGGGGCACTGATATGTCGGCTCCCGGATCGATCGAGCGCGGAGCGCTGACCCACCCGGACGTACAGCGTCTGGACGACGTCAACCGCGACGTCCTGAAGATGATGACCACGCCGAGCAAGACGTGGTGGATCCTCTTCGGTATCTGCGTGGCCGGCATCGGGATGTTCTTCGGCGCCTGGTTCTGGCAGATCTACAAGGGCATCGGAGTCAGCGGCCTGATGTCGCCGGTGGGCTGGGGCGTGTACATCACGACCTTCGTCTTCTGGGTCGGTATCGCGCACTCCGGCACCCTGATCTCCGCCATTCTTTTCCTCTTCCGAGCGCCCTGGCGACAGTCCATCTATCGGGCGGCCGAGGCGATGACCGTCTTCGCGGTCATGACGGCGGGACTCTTCCCGCTGATTCACGTCGGGCGGGTGTGGCACGCCTACTGGCTGATCCCGTATCCGAACTCGCGCTTCCTCTGGCCGAACTTCAAGTCGCCCCTGGTCTGGGACGTCTTCGCGGTCACGACGTACTTCACGGTGTCGGCCGTCTTCTTCTACCTCGGGACGATTCCCGATGTCGCGGCGGCTCGCGATCGCGCCACGGGCCTCCGCCGGAAGCTGTACAGCGTCATCTCGATGGGATGGCAGGGTACGGACCGTCAGTGGCACCACTTCGGTAAGGCGTACATCTTCCTCGCCGCCCTCGCGACGCCCCTCGTGCTCTCCGTGCACTCGGTCGTCTCCTGGGACTTCGCGATGTCGATCGTCCCCGGCTGGCACGCGACGATCTTCGCTCCCTACTTCGTGGCCGGCGCCATCTTCTCCGGCGTCGCGATGGTCATCACGCTGACCGTTCCGCTCCGGAAGATCTTCGGTCTCGAAGCGTACCTGACGACGAAACACTTCGACGCGATGGCGAAGCTCTGCCTCTTCACGTCGCTGATCGTCTTCTACGCCTACCTCTCCGAGATCTTCCTGGCCTGGTACTCGGGTGAGAACCCCGAGCGGCACGCCTTCTGGAACCGCCTCTTCGGGACCTACTGGTGGGCCACCTGGACGATGCTGGTCTGCAACGGCTTCGTTCCGGTGATGCTCTGGTTCAAGCGGATCCGTCACTCGATCCCCGCGCTCTTCGTCATCTCGATCTTCGTGAACATCGGGATGTGGTTCGAGCGCTACGTGATCGTCGTGACCTCGCTCCACAACGAGTACGAGCCGTGGGCCTGGGGGATTTACCGTCCCTCGGTCTTCGAGATGATGATCATGGTCGGCTCGTTCTTCTGGTTCGGCTTCTGGTTCCTCCTCTTCACGCACCTGCTACCGCCGATCGCGATTCAGGAGCTCAAGGAGGTCCTGCCGGCGCCGATGCGTAAGAAGAAGTCAGAGGCCCACGAGGAGGTGCACGCATGAGCGCCCAGGGAATCCTCGCTTCGTACGAGTACCTCGACTCCACCGTCGATGCGATCGAGAAGCTGAGAAAGGCCGGGTTCAAGGACATCAAGGCGTACGCTCCGTACCCCGAGCACCACATCGAACATGCCCTCGGCTATGGCCAGAGCCCGGTCCGGGTGTTCACCCT
>JAUIKL010000230.1 GCA_030430625.1 Gemmatimonadota bacterium | reverse complement strand
TTGTCGAACTGATCGAACGGTAGGAGGCGGGCCCGGGTCATGACCCGGTACGCGGACACGAAGGTGCTCTCGAGGATCAGCCCCCCGACCTCCTCTTTCGACGCCAACTCCGTGGCCATGCCTCCGCCGAGGGATCGGCCGTGCACGACGATCGACTCCGGGGACGTCCCCCGTTCGACCAGCCAGGCGTAGGCGGCATCGATCGCGGCGTAGGAGCCGGCTTCGGTCGGCCGGCCCGTGCTGAGGCCGTACCCGGGGTAGTCGACCGCCAGAACGGAGAGCCCGAGCGCGGCCAACCGGTCGTGGAGGGGCACGGCCTGTCCGATGTCCTCGGCGTTGCCGTGGGCAAAGAGGAGGATCGCACGAGCACCCGGCACATCGACGTACCGGGCAGCCACGGTGTCACCGCGTGCCGTGGGTAGCCGAACCAGCCCGCCCAGCTCCTCCCCGTACGACGGAGCCGGTGGGAAGAAGATCAGACGATCGGCGAACACGAGCGCTCCGAAGAGGGTGGAGGCGCACACTGTGGCGGCCAGGAGAGCGGAGCGCATCCAGCCGCGGACCCGTGACCTGCGCGGGCCCTCGCTCGACCCATCCGCCGCTTCCGACCGGTCGGCGCCGTTCCCGGTCAGCTCCCGCCGCTCCCCCACGGCTTGCGCTGGACACCCCCGACCGGGCTCTGCGTCGTCGTCGGGCGGGTCGCCTCACGGGTAGCCAGATCGAAGCGATCTCCGGGTGCGAGGAAGTAGAACTTCCCGTCGTTCCCGGTCGTCGACCGGTTGTCATAGATCAGCGCGTACGAGCTTCCGATGACCTGCGCGCGATCGCCCTGGACGATGAGCGCCGTGTCCTCGTCGAGGCCGATGCCCAGCAGTTCGGGGTGCGCCTCGATGACCTCGATCATGTCGAAGTGTCGGTTCCGGCGAAGGACGTGCTGGTCGATCCCGACGTTGCGGAGGTAGCCGAAGCCCCTCTCGTGATCGCCCATCATCACCGTGTTCGTCCGCGTGTCCCCGCGCACGAGGTACGACCCCTGGATCGATGCGCCGGCCGACGAGCCGCCGATCACCCCGCCCCGCTCCAGCACCCGCCGAAAGGCGTCCTCCGTCTTCGTGCCGCCGTACGCATCGACGAGGCGCCACTGACGCCCGCCGAAGAAGAAGACGGCCGCCGCCGTCTCGAGCGGCGCGATGAAGGCGTCGGTGTCGGCCTCGGCCGGATCGACGGTGTGCAGGAGGGTCAGGTTGCGCGCACCGTTGTCCCGCCAGGCGTTCATCCCCTGGTAGAAGTCGTCGTACTCCTCCGCGCCCCCGGCCGTGGGTACGAGCACGATGTGGGCGTCCGGTCCCCCGGCCAGATCGATGAAGCGCTCGTAGATCTCGGGCGAACGCATCGCACCGCCGACGATCACGAGTGAGCCGTTCTCCGGTCCGACCTGCGGCGGGGCCGGCATCAGCTGTTGGGCCGACAGGACCCCGGGCGCCATAAGGGCCGCGCCGACCGAGAGGGTGAGCGCCAGGGTGAGCGCGACGGCCGCGCCGGCAATCGTCGAGCTCGCGTGGGTCCGGACGGTGGAGTGGGTAGATGCGCTCATCGTGACCTCTTCGGGGTGCTGGGTGGTTCTGCGCGGGTGTGGTCGGTCGGTGGTCGACCGTGGCTCGTCTCGACCTGAGCTCGGTGAGCGGTCGCTCTTCTCAACCGTAGCTCCTCTCAACCACAGATCGTCTCAACCATAGATCTCCCGCTCGATCTCCCCGTGGATCCGGTCCACGGTTTCGTCGGACGGTGCCTGCGTGAGGGCGGACACGGCGACGGTCAGGACGGTGTTGATGCCGAGCGCCCACACTCCGCCGTGCATGCCGAGTGGGTGGGGCGTGACGACGAGTGTGACGTAGAGGGTCGCGAGCCCGGCGGCCAGCCCCGTCAGGACTCCGGCTCGAGTGACGAGCCGGCTCGACGGGAAGCAGACGCCGACGATCGCGGGCATGAGCTGGAGGGCGCCGGATCCCGACAGGGTCACGAGCACGACGAGGAAGTCGAAGGTCCGTACCGAGAGGAAGTATCCGACCACCAGCAGGGCGAGCACGATCCCGCGCCCGACCCACACGTAGTGCCCCTGATCCCGGTCGGGAGCGATGTACCGCTGGTACACGTCCCGGGTGAGCACGCTCATGTTGGCGTGGAGGATCGAGTCGAGCGTCGACATGGCGGCCGCGGTGGCCCCGGCCAGGATGACCCCGGTCAGGACGGGGGGCGCGTGCGCGAAGAGGAGTGCGGGAAAGATCCGGTCCGGCACGTCCAGTCCGGGCATCGCCACGGCGCCCCCCAGACCGACGAGCGCGGCCGGGATGTACAGCGTCATCAGGTAGATGGGCGTGGTGGCCCCGAGGATCTTGAGCGTCTTGGCGTCGACGGCGGTGTAGTACCGGATCATCATGTGCGGCTGGAAGACGATCCCGAACGAGAGGGTGATCGTCATCCCGATCCACATGCCCGGCGTGAAGAAACCGTTCGGCCCGGGGAGCGTCAGGAGGTCGGGTCGGGACGCGCGCACCGCCTCCCAGAGCTGGAAGGGCCCGCCGAAGAGTTCGTACGCCAGGTACATCGCGCCGACCCAGACGGCCACGTACATCCACACGCCCTGGATGACGTCGGTCCAGTAGACCGCGCGCAGCCCGCCGGCCATCAGGTACGCCGCGGCCACGACGAGGAGGATCAGCGTCCCGACCTCGAACGAGATGCGATCGCCCGACGCCACGTTGATGATGTAACCGAGCCCCTGCGCCTGCACCTGGATGTAGAGGATCGTGAAGACGACCGAGACGATGGCCACCGCCACGCGGACGGCCTCCGACTCGTAGAAGTCGGCCAGCATGTCGGCCGGGGTGATGTATCCGAACTTCTTGCCCAGCACCCAGATTCGCGGGCCGAGTACGTAGGTGATCGCACCGACGAGCACGGTCCACGTGCCGGCCGCCCAGAAGCCGATCCCGTGGGAGTAGAAGAAGCCGCCCGAGCCGAGGAAGGCGAAGGCGGAGTGGAAGGTGGCGACGACGGTGAGGTAGAGGACGACGAAGCCGGCCTTCCGCCCGTAGAGGAGGAAGTCCTCCATGTCGACCGACATGCGGCGGTTGGCCACGATGCCGAGCACGACGGTCGCCAGCAGGTAGACGAAGATCAGCCCGGTGGCGACGACCCACGCTTCCATCAGTCCGGCCTCACAGCTCGGCCCGGTACGCCCAGACCAGGACGCCGATCAGCGCGGTGTAGACGACGAGCAGGGCCAGGAAGAAGAACGGGACGCCCAACGTCCAGCTGTCCGGTCGGTCCCAGAGCCCATGGGTGACGGGCGGCATCGCGAGCGCGAAGAGAGCGACGTACAGGACGACGGCGAGGCGGCCTCGCGGCGTTCGCGGGATCCAGTGGGAGCGGCGTGGAGTCGGTGTCATGGCGCGCGAAGTTGGGCCGTATACGCCCGTAGCGCCAACCGGCGGATCGAGGGATGACCCCCTCGGACCGTGCCGTGTCCTCCACGGAGGACATATCGGGGGACGTCCCACCGCCGCCGCGAGCACCACAAACCGTTGTAGAACAACAGCTTGTGCAACATGGCACACCGGGGCACGAGCCGTGCCCTACAGAGTGGCGTCAACGCGAGATGTGGAGGATATCATGGGACAGAGTGTGGCGAAGGCGATTCTGCTGGTCGGCGGAGCGCTCATCTGCGCGGGCGAAGCGGAAGCTCAGTACCGGGACGGCCCGGGTGGGCACTTCGGGATCAGCTTCTCAGCCGCCGACGCGCGCGGTGAACTGGCTGGCGCGATCGATCAGGGCTTCGGCCTCGAATTGACCGGAGGCATCCCCCTGGCCGCGGACGGGCACCTGCGCCTGCGGCTGGACGGCGGCTTCCTCGTTTACGGCCTGGAGCACATCGACTACTGCGAGTACAGCTGCCGGGTGCTGACCGAACTGACCACGACCAACTCCATCCTCTTCGTGGGCGTCGGCCCCGAGCTCGTCCTCGCGCGGGGTGACATCCAGCCCTACGTCTTCGGGACGGTCGGAGGAACCTGGTTCGTGACCTCCTCCTCGGTCGACTACAACGATGGGTACGGCCCCGGCGACGAGACGACGAACTACTCGGACCACACCTTCGGTCTGCGGTACGGAGGCGGCATCCGCTTCCACGCCACGAGGAAGGTCGGGATCGACCTCGGCGTGACGCGGCACGACAACGGACTCGTGAGCTACCTCACGAAGGGCGACATCGTCGACAACCCGGACGGATCGATCACGATGAACCCCAACCTGAGTGAGGCGGACCTGCTGAGCTTCCAGATCGGAGTCTCGATCGGGATCCGCTGACGAGGAAAGCGTGAGTGTCGCGGCGC
>JAUIKL010000229.1 GCA_030430625.1 Gemmatimonadota bacterium | reverse complement strand
CCGAGACCAGCCGTCTCACCGTGCTCGTAGAAGGTGATGCCCGCCACCTGCTCGAGATCGGCCTCCATCGCCAGGTATCCGTACAGGGTCGACCACAGTCCCATGCCTTCGACCGGGAAGATCACACGGTCCACGTCCCCGTCGACCATCACGTGGTAGACGAGGGCGACGTCGGCCTGACGGGGGACCTTCGCGGTGTTCGGACCTGGAGTCACCCGTGACGTTTCCGGGTCGGATGTGGCCGCGCGTTGGTCGTACGCCTGAACGTCGATGCCCTCGGCGAGGTCTCCCGAAGCGATCTCGACCGGCAGCGTGACGATGTACTCGTCGAACATCGCCTGCGCCTCTTCGGAGGTCAGCTTCTGGCCGGGCTCGAGAAGGCCGGCGACACCGAGGACCTTCGACTGGCGGTCGAGGAGCTTGTTGGCGTCCTGCCGGTCCTTGAGGCTGACCGCGGCCGTCGAAACGATGACCGCGCAGATCACGCAAACGCCCGCCGCGAAGCGGAGCATCTGGCCGACACTATACTGCATAGCGTGCCTTCCTGCGTCGGATGTTCGCCTTCACGACGAAGTGGTCGATCAGCGGGGCGAACATGTTCATGAAGAGGATCGCGAGCATCATCCCCTCGGGGTACGCCGGGTTCACGACCCGAATCAGGACGACCATCAGCCCGATCCCGAGGCCGTACCACAGCTTGCCGGTGTTCGTGAACGCACTCGACACCGGGTCCGTGGCCATGAACACGGTCCCGATGGCCCACCCACCGAGCACGATGTGCCACATGAAGGGGAGCTGGAACATCGGGTTGGTGTCGGAGCCCACCCAGTTCAGGAGGGAGGCCCCGATAAAGGTTCCGACCGTGACACCCAGCATCGTTCGCCAGGAACCGATCTTGGTCACGATGAGCACACCGGCACCGAGCAGGCAGGCCAGCGCGGACGTCTCACCCATCGATCCCGGGACGAATCCCAGGAAGGCATCCCACCAGTTGTCGCCGAAGACGGGCCCGAGGACCTCTCGGCTTTCCGTGGCTTGGAGCAGCCATGTGGCCCCGGTGAAGTTGTCCACGCCGATGAAGTCGGCCGCGATCCACGGCGCCTCACCACTCATGAACGCCGGATAGGCGAAGAAGAGCAGCGCCCGGATGGTCATCGCCGGGTTGAGGAAGTTCATCCCCGTCCCACCGAAGATCTCCTTGGCCAGGGTGATGCCGATGGCGGTGAGGACGGCGACCATCCAGAGCGGGATGGTCGGCGGAAGGATCAACGGGATGAGGGCGCTGGTGACCAGGAAGCCCTCGTTCACCTCGTGGCGCCGCACCGTGGCGAAGATCATCTCGACGGTACCACCACCGGCGAGCCCGGCGACCATCACCGGAACGAAGTACAGCGCGCCGTAGACCGCGCACAACAGAATGTTGCCCGAGTCGAACGGCAGCCCGAGCCATTCCGCGTACAGCGTCGTCTGGAGGTTCGAGAGGGGCAGAGCTCCGGCCTCGATGGCCAGGAAGGCCTGGAGACCGGTGTTGTAGAGCGCCATCAGCTGGAGCGGCAGCATCGCGGCCACCACCGTCAACATCATGCGCTTCATGTCGAGCCCGTCCCGGACGTGCGATGCCGTACGGGTCGTGGAGCCGGACGAGTAGAGGATCGTGTGGATCGCGTCCCAGGCGTAGAACCAGCGATGCCACTTCCCCCCCTCCTCGAAGTGGGGCTCCAGCTTGTCGAGCTGCTCGCGGAGGAGCTTCATCAGCCTTCCTTCTGGATAATCTCGAGGTTACGACGGAGCAGCGGCCCGTAGTTCTCCTTGGCCGGGCAGACGAAGGTGCAGAGGGCCACGTCCTCTTCGAGGAGTTCCAGCAGCCCCAGCTCTTCGGCCTTCTCGACGTCGTCCACCGCGATCGACCGAAGGAGGAAGACCGGCTCGATATCGAACGGGAAGACCCGCTCGTACATCCCGATCGGGACCATGGCGCGGTGCCCGCCGTGGGTGGCCGTCGTGAATCGGGCCTTCTTTCCACCGGAGAGAGCCGATGCGAAGGCCGGAACGGTCGAGAACCTGTCGAAACCGGGCGCCATCATGGCCAGGAACTCGCGATCTCGACCCTCTTCGAGGACACTGATCACATTGTCGAACCGCCCGAGGTACTCGAACGGCTCTTCGACACACGCCTTGCCACTGAAGACCGAGCCGGAGATCCAGCGCAGATCACCCTGGAGTCCCTCACCGTCCCGAATCTCGCCGATCGACGCGCCCACGCGGGTGCGCAGGAGACGGGGGTTCGACACGGGAGGACCGCCGAGTGCGACCGTGCGACGGACGTCGAGGTGCCCCGTGGCGAAAAGCCGTCCGATCGAAGCCACGTCCTGATAGCCGATCTGCCAGACCGTCCTGGCCCGGCTCACGGGAGCCAGGGTGTGGACGTGCACACCGGCCGTGCCGGAGGGGTGCGGCCCACCGAACTCCTCGACCGTGACCGGTGCCGTCAGCCCTGTCGGGATGTTGGATCCCGCGGCCACGCACAGGTAGGTCGGTCCCTCGGTGAGGCGGCACAGCGCCTGGAGTCCGCGGTCGAAGTCGTCCTTCTGGTCGGCCAGGACCACAGCGGGGTCGGCCGTGAGCGGGTTCGAGTCCGCCGCAGTCACGAAGATGGCCGCCGGTCGCGTGGCGCGCGCTGGCGTCTTGCCGAACGGGCGCGCCCGGAGCGCGGTCCACATCCCGGACTCGGCCAGGAGCGCTTCGATGTCCTCACCGCTGAGAGAGGTCGGCTCTCCGCCTTTGAAGGAAGAGAAGCTCTGCAACTCCTCTTCGGGGGGATGCTCGGACGACTCCCCGCGCGAGAGCTCGATGACGATGCTCTGCAGCACGCGTCGGGCTCCCCGGTGGATGGCCACGACCCGGCCAGCGCCGGGAGCTGTGTGGAAGACGCCGGGATTGTTCCGGTCTTCGAAGAGCGTCTGGCCGCGGCGGACCTCGTCTCCCTCCTGAACCGTCATCCGTGCCTTCAGGACGGGAAAGTCATCCGCCACCAGCGCCACGTGCCGGACGGAGACCGAATCGGTCTCCTGTCGGGGTGCGCCGGAAATCGGCAGCTCGAGTCCGCGCTTGATCTTGTGGTGGCCCATACCTCTGGGTCGGTGCGTCGGCGCCTGTCAGCGCGTGGTCGCGAACGCTTGTGAAAACTGTCACGAGCGAAGATCGGTAAAGTTACCCCCTACCCAACGATCGTTCAACATCGCTGGTTTTGCCCCGATTCTCGGGGCGACTCGCTCCATTTGGCGCGGGTCGGGACGACCTTCTATCTTCCCGCGTCACAGGGCCCGCGCCGGACACGCCGGCGCCCCGCTCGAGACCCTCCACCCGACCCTGCATGCCGATCAAGAGCGACAACTGGATCCGGAAGATGTCCGAGAACCACGGGATGATCGAACCCTTCGAGTCCGGTCAGGTCCGCGGCGGCAACATCTCCTACGGGGTCTCGAGCTACGGGTACGACATCCGTGTGGCGCCCGAGTTCAAGGTCTTCACGAATGTCCACAACCTCGTCGTCGACCCCAAAGCGTTCGACGATCGGTCGTTCGTGGATATCAACGCCGACACCTGCATCATTCCGCCCAACTCGTTCGCCCTGGCGCGGACCGTCGAGTATTTCCGAATCCCGAGGGACGTCCTCGTGATCTGCGTGGGCAAGAGCACGTACGCCCGGTGCGGCATCATCGTAAACGTGACGCCGCTCGAGCCGACCTGGGAGGGCTACCTGACCCTGGAGATCTCGAACACGACGCCCCTCCCGGCCAAGATCTACGCCAACGAGGGGATCGCCCAGCTGCTCTTCTTCGAAGGGGACGAAGAGCCCTCCACGGCGTACGCGGATCGGAAGGGTAAGTACATGAAGCAGGTCGGGGTCACCCTTCCCCGCATGTAGATGGACTCGGGCGAAGTCGGGCCTCTGCATTCGGTAACCCGCCGCCCCCGTCGGTCGTACCCCCAACGACGGGCCAACCCCCAGCCGAGTCCTACCGAATGCGCCGACTAGTCTTCAACGCGGCCGCGCTGTTGGCCGTGGCTGGCACCGTCGTTCCGGCAGCCGCGCAGGAGCCACCCCTGTCATCGGAGGCCCGCCTGCGGATGCTCTTCTCGAGTCTCGGCCCCAGCGACGAGGTGCAGATCGTCACACCGCTTCATTTCGTGGAGCGTGCCCAGTACGAGGGGATCGACGGATCGTCGATCACCGTTCGACAGGACGGAGCGGTCGTTCCTCTGGACTTCGTCGATATCCGGGCCGTGTCGGTCCGATCGAACCATCAGTGGCAGGGCGCGCTCTGGGGCCTTGGAACCGGTCTTCTCGTCGGAAGCGTGACCGGCATGATGGTGGCCTCGTTCGACTGTACA
>JAUIKL010000025.1 GCA_030430625.1 Gemmatimonadota bacterium | reverse complement strand
GGTGCCCCCACGCGAACCGTGCCCCCGTCATCAGGCCTCAGCTTGTACGTGGAGAAGTAGTGCGACAGTCGACCCACCAGGTTCGAAGGCACGTCCTCGATCTCCCGGATATGGCCGAAGATCGGATCGTCCCGGAGGATCGCGATGATCTTGTCGTCCGCTTCGCCGTCGTCGAGCATCGGGAGGCCGCCGACCACCCGTGCGTCGAGCAGAACCTCGGCCCGCGCGATCGGCCGCTCACTCAGAACGCAGATGTCGAGCGGGTCGAGGTCTCCTCCTGCGGCCTCCGGCATCAACGCAGCGACGCGTCCGCCACAATACGTCTGCGGGATGAAGCCGTAGAGGGCAGGCGGCAACGATGAGGTACGCTGGGCCCGGTCCACGCGAAGGTACCCGCTCGGCTTGTCGATCTCGTACTTCACGAGGTCGAACGGCGTGATTTCGATGTACGCGTGCACGATGCCGGGTGGGTCGTGGCCGGGGGTCAGGCCGTGCCACGGGTGGGGTCGGAAGCGGGCGTAGTCGTCGAACACGGAGTGTCCGGGTAGGAAGTGAGGCCTAGGGCAGCGACGTTGGCAGAAGCCAGGCGTACAGTATCGGGGAACGGAGCCTGGGGCACCCGTGCTCCAACCAGACGTCCTCCACCTGCCAGGGCTGATAGCCCGGGGCGCTCACCCCGACCTCGTACGGACCTGGAGACCGCACCGAATCGGGAAATTGGACACCGGCTCGCGCGTCGCCGGCTCCGAGCACGGATGAGGCCAGCACCGCTCCACCGCGCGCGCTGACGACAGCCTCCTCCCCCAATGGCTCGCCAGTGACGGCATCGCGCACCTCGAGGCGGATATAGGCCCCTTCCCGACAGCGGCCCTCCACGCAGACCACGTCACAGAAGTCCACGTGCTGACGACCGAGCCCAGCGTAGGCCGCTACGCCCTGCCGTTCACCCACCCGCACCGTGTCGACTCCGCTCGCAAAGCCGATGATCTCGACACGCAGTTCGAAGGCGCCCTCGCTTGGAGCTCGCAGCGAAAACAGCCCATCCGCATTCGTAAGAGCGCCGACCGGTGTACCAGCGAGATACACCTGCACGTTCGGGAGCGGCTGACCGAGGTAGGCGTCGACGATCGTGCCGGCAATCGTGAGCGGCTCTACGGCGTCGGTGGCCACCCAGCGGATTCCCTCGTCGAGCCCCGGCCGCATCGACTGCGCTACCAGCGCAACGGGGATCACAGCGGTGGTGAGCGCTGCCACCACCGCGACCTGCAGCGCGGGTCTGAGTGCCTTCACCGATGTGACCTCCGACTATGCACGGACCCCGCGTTTACGACTCGACGACGACGACCTCGATCATCAACTCCTCGAAGGGTTCGAAGAGCGTCTCCATCCGAATCTCGTACCCACCCGGCTCGGGAGCGAGATCGTATTCGAAGGGAAAGGTGCTCCGGCGCTCCGCGACTCCGAGGTCGAAGTCGACCTCGAGGACACCCCCCGCCGGCACGACCCAGGTCGCCGCCGCCGCTGTGCACAGGACGGGCGTGCCCTGCCATCCGACCGCCGCATCGCCGCGGTACACAACGGGCAGTGCCAGGCAGCCCATCGGGGTCGAGAACACGACGTCCGACGCGGCCGGATTGTCGAGTACGAGGGAGACTTCGATCCGATCACCGAAGCTCACCTCGATATCGGAGACCTCGAGAGAAGCCACGAGAGCCTCGGGCCCCGTCAGCGAGTGGGTACAGGCGGACGATGCCAGGAGGAGCAAGCCGAGGAGCGAGAGTGTTCGATGAAGTCTCATGTCTGCTCTACGATCGAACGGACCCGGATAAGACACCATCAATCCTCCCCCGAGACCCACAGCACCCACACGATGAAGACGATCTGAAAGGGCAGTCTCGCCCACAGAGCTACGCTGGGAATGCCTTCGAAGGCCTCCGGGTTCATCGCCATATGGACGTTCGCGGGGAAAACACCAACGAGGAGTAGGGCGAGCAGCAACCCCGCCCGACGACGGACAGCGGGGATCAGCAGTCCGACCCCACCGACGATTTCCAGCACACCGCTCAGGGCCACGAGGAAACCGTGGGCCGGGAGCCAGGGCGGCATCATCGCGAGGTAGAAGTCCGGGTCGCGAAAGTGGTTCGCTCCGGCGGCAACGAAGAGGACGGCGGCCGCCACGAGTAGCCCGGCCCTCGCCTTCCCACTGGGGAAATCGAGCGCTTCGAGCACGGTCTTGGTCACGACTTGGTCATGAGCAGCAGCTTGCTCTGTGGGTTGGCCAGGTAGTTGGCGAAGAACGTCGCACCGTGCTCGGCGACTCCGGCGGCCCCGATGAAGGGGTCACGCCACTCCGGTTCCAGGCCGACGCGCCTGGCGATGCCGTCGATGAAGCCGCGCTCCCACCGAAAGAGCTCGAACGTCATCTCTCGGTCCTTGTCGAAGCCGCCCGGGTGGAAGGCCATGATCCCACCGTTTCCGGGCTCGGCCGCCGAGAAGTAGTAGCCGAACTTCTCCTTGCTGTCTTCAGGGTCGTGGCGCGCGAGGTCGAAGTCGGGGTTGGCGATCATCGTCACGAACCGACCTTTGGGCTCGAGGGCATCGAAGATTTTTCGAAGGGCGGCCTCGATCGCCTGTTCTCCGGGGAGGTAGTGCAACAGGTGGATCGCTGTGACGACTCCGAAGCGACGAGCCAGGTCGAGCGTAGTCACGTCCCCGACCTGGTACTCGATCCCCAGCGGTTCGGCCGATTCGATCGACTGGGCCTGCTCGATCAGCATGGGCGCAAGGTCGACCCCGACCACGGGGTCGGCTCCGCACTCGGATCGAAACCGGCGGGTGTAGAACCCGTTGCCGCACGCGAGGTCGAGGAGCGCCTTACCCTCGACGTCACCCAGTGCATCGAAAATGACCGGGTCCTGGCAATGGCGATGGTACAACGCCATCCGCGCCATACCTTCCTCGAACAGTGCAGCCGCTTCGTCGTACTGGTCGCGAACGCGATCGCGGTCCGCGGCGCCTTCATGATCCATGCACCCTCCGTGCGATCGAAGCCGACCAGGAAACCGGCAGTGGACTTCTAGGCCCAACGCAACTTGCTCGCAAGGATCCGCCGGGGCCGCCCGCGACGCGGAAGCGTTGGCTACCCGCCGACCGCCGACCTAGGTTGGCCGGAGGCCGCCCACCAAGGAGCATCCGGACATGACCGCGCCCAAGACCTCGATCTCTCGCCGCGACCTCGTCCGGAGGGCCGCGTCGGTCGCGGTGGCCGCCCCGTTCGTCGCACCGTTCGTGAACCGGGGTCGCTACGAACTCTTCGCCCGCACTCCGTGGGCACAGGAGTTCTCGGAGAGGGCCGTCCGACTCGTGCGAGAGGCCACCGTCATCGACATGCTGTGCCCGCTCAAGATCGCGGGCTTCGATGTGCGGCGTTGGATGAGAGACCCTTCGTCCTTCACCGAAGAGGACTTCGCCTACTACCGGGACTCCGGCATCGATGTCTTCCACCCGACGGGTGGGGGAACGTCGGGACGCGACGCCCACGAGAGGATCCGAACCTACCTCGGGGAGTGGAACGGCTTCATCGCTCACCACGCCGACTGGTTCATGCGGATTTCGGAGCCGCATCACCTGGACCGCGTGAACGAGTCCGGCAAGATCGGTGTGATCCTGGGCCTCCAGAACTCCGACCACTTCAACGAGCCCGACGACGTCGACGTCTTCTACGGTCTGGGACAACGCCTGTCGCAACTCACCTACAACTCCCAGAACCGGATCGCCTCCGGAACGATGGAGGACGGTGATTCCGGTATCACGGACTTCGGCGAGAGCATCGTCCAGAGGATGAACGAAGTCGGCATGGCCGTCGATGTCAGCCACTGCGGAGATCGCACCACCCTCGACGCCTTCGACGTGTCGACGCGCCCGGTGCTGATCACACACTCGAATGCGCGGACACTGAACCCGGACTACCTACGCTGCAAAACGGACGAGGCGATCCGTCGGATGGCCGAGACCGGCGGTGTGATGGGCATCACGATGGTTCGCAGTTTCGTCGCGGGGCAGGAACCGACGACGCTCGACTCGCTTCTGGACCACTTCGACCACGTGGCCCGCCTCGTCGGAGTGGAGCACGTGGGGATCGGAGCCGATACCGACATCGCCGGAGGCTACGACGCCTCGGAGCCCGACGCGTGGGCACGTATCGGTGGGGCGTACCGGGCCGAGTACAAGTTCCGGCACAAGATCGACATGGACGAGATGCCGACGCAGAAACGTACGTTCCTCCTGACCGAGGGACTCATCGATCGGGGGTACTCGGACGAGGAGATCCGCTTGATGCTCGGCGGGAACTTCCAACGGGTATTGAAGGAGATCTGGTCGGCGCGGGGGTGACCCACCGCGCTCGCCTTCCTACAGCGCGAGCCGCTCCGCGATCTCCGACACACACGCCTCCACGCTCCGCCCGTCCGTCTCGACCACGACGCAGTTCGGACGATCGAGAGGCACGCAGTTCCACCGATCTAGGAAGTCGTCGAGCCCCTCGGGCGTGTGCAACTTCCGCATCGATGCTCTGAACGGCGCCACCACTCTTCGTCGGAGCTCGTCCGCGTCGCAGCGCAGGTAGACCGGCACGAACTCACCGCCCCCGTTCACCACCGCAGCCTCGAGTGCCTCCACGTTGTGGTCGTCGTGGGGGCTGGAGTAGCAGTTGGTGAAGACGACCCTCGCGTCGGGATCCGATGCCTTGGCCGCCAGCGCCATCCGCCGAATCCGGTGCGTCAGCTCCCAGAACTCGGGCGTGCCGAAGTCGAACAACGCCTTGGCGACATCGATCGTGAGATGGTTGTGGAAGTTCTGAACGCCGTGGGACTCGTGAAGGCCCTGGGCGATCGAGTACTTCCCTGAGGCCGGGGGCCCGTGGAGGAAGATGAGCTTCACGGAGAACGCTCGGTTCGGTCCGTCGTCACCCGGAAGTCTACGGCTTCACCAACTCGAGGAGGACTGCCGCGGGTACGTCGAAGTCGTCGAAGCTCACTCCGAGGATCCGGTCTTCGGAGATGTCGAGGATCTCGACGATGTCGGGCACCGTGACGACCCCGACCAGTCGTCCGTCCCGATCGACGACGGTCCACCGGTCCGAAAACAGTCGGGGTCGATCGAAGTGCCTCATCCACACGTTGCCCTCGGAGTCGACCAGCAGAGTGTCCCAGTACGGTCGGTCGTAGGGGAAGTCGTCGAGGAGTCGGTCGAAGAGTTCGAGCTGAGGCCTCACTCTCTCCATCGGTGCGCCATTCTCGATGGCCTGGTCTTCGACCATCCGAATCAGACTGTCCTTGTACGCCGGCGTCACGGGCACGGGCTCTTCCCCCCACCGAACGAGCGCCACGACGCGGCCATCGGCGTCGAACTGCCTCAGCTCCGGGATATCGGCCCGTCCCCAGACGAAGCCGTCGTTTCGTCCTCCCGCGCGTCCGTTCACCGATACCAACCCCGGGACCGGGGCCCGTTCGCCGTACCACATGAAGGTGTGAGGCAGACTCGCGAGCGTATCGACCGAGCCATCGACGCGTGACCAAGCGACGACGGGCTGCTCTTGAAACGCCCATTCGGGCCTCGAGTCTCCGGCCCCGGAATAGCCGTTGCCCGGGACCATGAGCAAGCGCCCGTCCGGAAGAAAAGACCGACCCGAGTGCAAGAACGACACGGTCGCTGGATCGGTCTTCAGAACTTCCCCTCCCGGCCCGACGGTCGTAACCCGCTGGTTGCGCGTGTCGGTCACGAACACGGTGTCGCCGATCAGGGCCAACGCGTCGAACCGTTGGTATTCACCGGGTCCCTGCCCCTGGCGACCCCAAGTGGCCTGCACGGATCCGTCGGGCCCGAGCACGTACATCGTGCCCTCGCGCTGATCGGCCAACAGCGCATCACCATCGGGCAGGATTCGTCCGGCCTGGAGCCAGGTGAAGGATGGATCGCCCGACGCCCAGCCCACGGAATAGATCGGCGTCGACCCGACGCGCCACGTCGCTTCCCGGAGTGCCCCGTTCTCGGTGATCCGCACTCCGGCCGAGTCCCGGACCACCGGTCCGGCCGTCGTAGGATCCAGATCACCGCCGGGCCCGCAGCCACTCGCCATACCGATGGCCAGGGCGGTCCCGACGCCCCTGAGCTTCGTCCATCGCCTGCCCACCGCTCACCTCCCCGTCGAATCCAACCTCATCGAGTGATACGCCCGGAGCAGCTTGCTCGCCAGACCTCGGGCGGCCGTGCGCGGCGGTCCGTCCCATCGTCGACCCGTCACCTTGGTGCGCACGCCGAGTCCCGCGATCGTTCCGGCTGAGCACCGATGGTTCGGGGCCCCACGACGGACGAGCACGGCACCATGAGCGACCTGAACGAGAAGTTCGCACGGTTGGGAATCGAAAGCGCACCGGGCCAGGAGCGTCGGCAGCGCACCGACGAGGTCGACCTGTCGGGCCCCGTTCTGGACGGCACGCCCGTCGATTTCTCGCACGGCGACGTCGACGCGTTCACCCCGATCCCGGGCTCCTTCGACGTCGTTGAGGCGGGCTTCGAGGAGGGAGGCGCGCAGGCGTACACGGAGTACAGGGGCCGCCTCTCCCTTCGGGAAGATCTGGCCGCCAAGCTCGCGCACTTCACCGGAGCGGGGATCGCCGCCGACCACGAGTTGATCGTCACTCCCGGCACGCAGGGGGCGCTCTTCCTGGCCATGGGCTCGTGCATTGCCCGGGGTGACAGGGTCGCGGTCGTCGAGCCGGACTACTTCGCCAACCGCAAGCTGGTCGAGTTCTTCGACGGCGATCTCGTGCCGATCCCCATGGACTTCCTGGCGACGTCCTCGGCCAGCGGGCTCGACATGGGTGCGCTCGAGGACGCCTTTCGCAGTGGGGTGCGTCTGTTCATCTACTCGAACCCGAACAACCCCACAGGAGTCGTCTACTCGCGGTCCGAGGTCGAACAGATCGGCACGCTGGCCGAGCGGTACGGCGCCACCGTGATCGTCGACGAGCTCTACTCGCGCCAGATCTTCGACGACCGTCCATACACACACCTCCGCGGCCTCGGAGTCATCGACCCCGAGCGGGTCATCACGATCATGGGCCCGTCCAAGACCGAGTCACTGAGTGGTTTTCGCCTCGGGGTGGCCGTGGGTCCGCCTCGACTCGTCGAGCGGATGGAGAAGCTCCAGGCCATCGTCTCCTTGCGCGCCGCCGGCTACAGCCAGGCCGCGCTTCGGACGTGGTTCGCAGAACCCGACGGCTGGCTGGCCGAGCGCGTCGCCCAGCACCAGGCGATCCGGGACGACATCGTCGCCGTTCTGGACGCGGTGGGAGACATCCGGACCCGGCCGACGGAGGGTGGAAGCTACCTCTTCCCCACGCTCCCGCCCCTTCGCCTGGGTATCGCGGACTTCTGCAAGGCGCTCCGCCTCCAGGCGGCCGTGAGCGTGACGCCGGGTACCGAATTCGGTCCCGCCTTCACTCGGAGCTTCCGCATCAACTTCTCGCAGGATCACGCTGCGGCGGTCGCGGCCATCGAGCGCACCATCGAGGTGGTCGATCGGTATCGTGCCCCCGTGTTGGAAGTAGCCGCCGGGGACTGAAACCGGGACGCCCCCCGGCTCGCGGGTGGGAAGCCCTACGACCCCTTGTCGAAAACCACCCGCCAGCGGCCGTCGTCGTCCCGTCGCCATACGGTGTTGAAGCGTCCGGCCAGTTCACCGGAGGCCGTCAGCACCGAACCCGAGCTGAGCGCGAGGTCGCCCGATTCCAGGACGGCCACGACGTCGGGACTCCACGAGAAGGGCGCTTCGGGGCCCTCGAAGAACTGAGCCCACGCCCGACCGATCTCGTCGGGCCCTCGAAGTGGCCGATCTCCGGCAAAGAAGACGGCCTCGGGGGAAAGGAAGCTCAGGAAGGCGTCGAAGTCCCGGTCGGCCATCGTCTGGGCGAAGGCGATCTCGCGCGCCTCGACGACCGACGCCGCGTCCCCGTCCTGAGCGGACACGCTGGCGGCACCCAGCGTGGCGCCCGCGGTCACGCCCGCCACGAGGAGCAACTCGGCGCTCCCCGAAACCCTACCCCACCCCCTCCAGCTCGTCCGCACCCTCATCTCTCCCTCCCCCTTCCTCCGCACTGACTACGCTTCGACGCCCGGACACCCGTACGAGGGTTGGCCGCACCGTGTTACGACGAGCCGTCCGCCCCACCCAGTCTGAGCGCGAGCACGCTGCGCCAGAGCTTCCCGGTCACCAGAAACGCGTCGGTCTCTTCGATGTAGGCGATCCCGTTGAGGACCGCGCCGGGATCCGACGGCCGGCCGCCCGGACCGGCGAGCGCGGCGCCACGGATGGTCCCGACGACCTCTCCGGTCTGCTTGTCGATCTGCACGATCCGATCCGAGAGGTAGACGTTGGCGTACACCCAATCGCCCACACACTCGAGCTCGTTCAGCTGTCGAACCGGAAATCCGCGCTCCACGACCGAGACTTCACCGACGACTTCGAAGGTCGAGGGATCGCGCATGCGAAGGACGTCCGATCCGTCGGACATGAAGAGCGTGGTGCCGTCGTAGCACAGCCCCCACCCCTCGCCTTCGTAGTCGAAGGTGCCGATCGCCTCGAGCGAGTCCGTCCCGTAGAGGAAGGCCACCCCCTCCTTCCACGTCAGCTGCACGAGCGTGTCTCCGACCAGCGCGAGGCCCTCCCCGAAGTACATCGAGTCCAACTGAACTTCGGCTACGATGTCACCGGTGGCGGGATCGACCTTCCTGAGGGCCGACTGTCCATAGAGCCCCGTGCTCTCGTACAGGTGTCCCTCGTGGAAGAGGAAGCCCTGGGTATACGCCGTGGTGTCGTGCGGGAAGGAACCCGCGAGTTCCCACTCGATCGTGGTCTCCGCCGGCGCACACGCGAATACGCCGCACGTCACGGCGATGCCCGCCGCCCAGTGTCGCACCCGACCCAACTCGTACCTCCTTTCGAGACCGTTTTGCTCGGGGAGTTCTACACCGAGCGCTCTCGGAAGACCAGCTACGACGCGTTTCCGCGACGGGGCCGTTACCGAACCGTGATCGCTATGACGCCCAAGTGTTGCCGAATCCCCACGCTTCGGTTGCAGGACAGCCCGACGTTTCGTGATCGACGGAAATCGGCAGGAGGCACTCGTGACGGCACTCGACGACAACGGCTCGTTCAAAGGGATGGCCCGCGCCCACCCCGTCGTCGCGCTCCTCGTGATGGCCTCCGCCACCCTGGCCGCCGACCTGTCGGCGCAATCGAGCGACGATGATGCGACTGAGCGGGAGGTGGCGACCCTTCGCACACTCCTGCAGGAGAACACGGCTCGTCTGGAGCGCCTCGAGCGAGCGATCGCACGGTTGCGGGCCGACTCCGCCGCTGGCTGCCTCACCCTGACCGACCCCGCGGACGTCGCGCTCGGTTGGCGATCCGAAGCCATCTGGGACTGCATCCGACCCGGAATGTCGGAGCGTGACGTGATCGAGATCCTCGGGAAGCCGTCGCGGGTCTCGCCCGAATCGATGCGCCGCGCCCTACACTACGAAGGTGACGTCGACGGCCGCGGCGAGCTGAGCGGGAGTGTCACGATCGAGGAAGAAGAGGATCGTGTGGTGCGCATCGTCCGGCCAACCGTGAAGAGCAGCCTCTAGGCCCGCTCCCAACGAAGCGGCCGCGCCGCACCCGATCTCCGAAGAGACCGAGCACGACGCGGCCGAAGTCCTGCTGCCGAGACGTCGACTCAGTTCCCGCCGATCGGCTTCGTACCGGTCTGCAGCGCGTCGTCGTCGATCCACGTATACGGCCCGTACGGCGTCTGCGTCGGCCACACCTCGTCCAGGGTATCGCCGTCGTACACGACTCCGCCCTTCACCACGTACTGGATCGTGGCGGTGTTCCGGATGTCGTCGAGCGGGTTCGCGTCCAAGACCAGAATATCCGCGAGCTTGCCCTCCTCGACCGACCCGAGATCCTCCTGGGCACCGAGGAAGTAGGCCCCGTGGAGCGTCGCGACGCGGAGAGCCTCGAGCGGCCCGAGCGCGGACGCCGCCATCCAGACCTCCCAGTGGGCGTTGGGGCCGTGGTGCTCACCATGGCCACCGATCGCACCGTACCCGCCCTCGGCGATGATGTCCTCCAGCCCCTGAGCGATCAGCGGGAAGGAGTAGTCCGTCTCCGGGCGAAGGGTCCGGCGCCGAAGGTGCCCCGCGTTCATCCGCCACGGCATCCAGCGACGCTGCTTCTCGTCCTTCCACACGTCCGACTCGGCAAACCAGTAGTCGATGTTGTACGGGCCCGGGCCCGCGACGACGAAGGTCGGTGAGTACACCGCGCCCGCGCGCCCGAAGAACTTCGCGAGGTCACCGAAGATCGGGATCGGGCTGAGCGGGTGCTCCCACGCCGTCTGCCCGTCGATGATCATCCCCATGTTGTAGAAGTGGTCGCCCCCCTCGGAGGTGACCATCAGCCCCTCGTCCCGGGAGATGTCCGACACCCACTGACGCTGGTCGCGCCGCGGCTGCTGGTACTGCTTGATGGAGACCGCGCCCCACGACTTCAGTCGACGGATCCCCCAGCGGGCCTCGTCGTAGCTGACCAGTCCATTCTGCCGGGCGGCGTCGCCGCGGTAGAGGGGGTCACCCGTGCTGTAGGTGCGCGGCCCGATCATCCGGCCCGCTTCGATCAACTCCGCGGTCGGGAAGAGGTTCTGCGACCACATGCTGTTGTCGAGGTTCGACGTCACTCCGTAGGCCAGGTAGATCGAGGCCTCGTAGTCCCGGAGCGGGCGATAGCCCCTGTGCTCGCGGTAGTGGTGGGCGTGCATGTCGATGAGGCCCGGGATGATCGTCTTCCCGGTGGCGTCCATGACCTCGGCGCCCGAGGTGTCGCACGATCCGACGCAGGCGATGCGGGCTCCGTCGACGACGACCGTTCCCCGCTCGATCACCTCGTCACCGTCCATCGTGATGATGCGAGCATTCGTGAACGCCATGCGACCACCCGGGACGTTCCGATCGACCGTCAGCGCCAGTTCGACCGTGTCGGCGGACTCCTCGGCGACTCGGTACTCGAAGTAGCGCGTCGCCGACCCGAACTCGACCGTGTTCGAGTCCCTCCAGCGCGGGAAGAGCCCGCCTTCCAGACTCAGCCGCCGCACCGGGAAGTCACCGTTGCGCTTGTTCACGTCCAGCGGCTCGCCGCCGATACCCGCGTAGGGCATCGCCGCGATGTACACGTTGTCCCCCTCCTGGAAGGCGACCCAACGTCCATCCGGAGACGGTACGATCTCGTCCGCGGCCGGGAGCGAGATGTGCTCCCGTGCGTCGAAGCCGTCCGGACGGACCGACCGGAGGACCATCTGGCCACCCTGCAATCCGCCGCTCCTGAGCTCCGGATAGAAGATCCGCCCCTCCGGCCCGTACGACGGAGCCAGGATGCCCCGACGCGCCAGGGACGACGGGCTCTGACCCGCCGGAATCGAGGCTGTCGCGACCTGGTTGGCCGCACCGCCGTCCGCCGACACCGTCACGATGTCCCACCACGGATTGTGGGTCACCGTCCGTCCCCGGCGGGTTGCGCCCGCGCCGCGGGCGACGACGATCTCCTGGCCGTCGGGCCGCCAGGCCGGGTGTACGTACTCACCGGGCTCGGTCGTGAGCTGCACCGGGGTACCGCCCGAGCTCGACACCTTCCAGAGATGGCCCCCCTCCGTGTCGTGCCACGTCGTGAAGGCGATCCAACGTCCGTCGGGAGACCACGTCGGGCCGAACTCCTGAAGGTCCCCGAAGCTGTCGGGGGTGAGTCGACGTGCCTCGCCGCCGTTTCGCGACTGCAGCCACACCCGTCCGATGGCCTGGAAGGCGATCGTGTTGCGGTCGGGCGATGCCGTGTGCCAACGGAGGAACTTCGCCTGGAACGGACCGTCCTCGATGCGGAACGACTGGTAGGCCATCCCCGACACCGAGCGGCTCACGTCTGCCTCGAACGGCAGCGTCGCCACGTCCCCGGAGGCGACGTCGACCCGACGGATCTTGCCGCCCTCCCAGATGACGATCGACGCCCCGTCGCTCGCCCAATCGTATCCCGGCAGGATCCGGAGGCTCTTCGAACCACTCTCGATCGCGACACCGATCGGGTCCATCAGCATCCGCTCCGCACCCGTCTGGAGATCGCGGAGCCAGAGTGCCGTGCGAGGGCCGAACTCGTGCCCCTTCCACGTGACCGTCCCGTCCGGGATCTGACGCCCGTACGCGAGCCACCGACCGTCCGGAGAGACCTCCGGCGCAAAACCGCCACCGGACGAGGCCCGACCCGCCGCCGCACCGTCCGCGGCGCCCGCGGTGATATCGACCACCGTCCCGCTCCGTCGGTCGAATCGACGGATCTGATAGTGGCCCGCCAGAGCGTCGGCCGAGCCGTCACGGATCTGGTAGTAGACGTAGCGACCGTCCGGTGAAACCGAAGGCCAGGTCGCGCTGCCGTCTTCGATCAGGGCGACGCCGTCTCCGCCGTCGCGGTGGTACATCCAGATGCCGTTCTGCCCCTGACTGCTCCCGCTGCCCACATAGGAGCGCTCGACGAGGATGTACTCACCGTCCGGGGTCCACGCGGGTAGCGAGGCCCGCACGTCCCGGTTCTGGAAGATCGCTCGGGGGTTCGAACCATCCGCGTCCATCACCCACAGATTGTTCTGCCCCCCGCGGTCGGAGACGTAGGCGATCGTCGAGCCGTCAGGGGAGTAGCGCGGGTGGTAGTCGAGCGCCGCGTCCTCGGGCGTGAGGGAGATCGCCTCCCCGCTGCCGTTCGTGGGCGCACGGTAGATACGGCCGAGGAGGTCGAAGACCATCCATTGCCCGTCCGGCGATACATCGACGGACAGCCACGTGCCCTCGTCGGTCGTAAATGCGATTTCCTGGGTTTCGCCCCGGGTGGTCGTGACGTCCCAGTCGTCCTGGTCCTGCCCGACCGCAGGTGCGGCCGTCCATAGAAATAGCGCCAGCATAGGTAGCGGCGTCGTACGTCTCATCCGTCGTCCTCTCGATTCTCGATCGTTGGGCGGGGTCCCTACAATCGAGGGGGTGGGCGAAGGGGGCAATGGAGTCGACGCCGATCGAACTACCGGACCGTCCCGTCCACGGTGCGAGCCGATTCCCTGCGGTCCGCTCGCAGAGCCAGATGCGTCCACGTCGCGGCCAGGAGGTCGATCACTCCGAAAAGAAGGAGGACCGGTTCGGCCGCACCTATCGTCACGAACCCCGCGAAGAAGAGGATCACCGAAGCACGGGCGTACACCGTCCACTGCAGGAGACGCGTGAGCTCGTGGCGGGCCGCCAGGGTGTAGTAGAAGGCCAGGATGAGCATCAGCATCCCGACGACGCGAACCCAAACGCCCTCCGGCGGCTCGAAGCCGAACCAGCCGAGCAGGGTGTCCGGCGCGAGCACCAGCCACAGGCCGACGAGGCCCAGGTAGGTCGCGAAGGCGAGGACGCTGACGGCCGCTCGGGACAAGCTCGGCGTACCCAACGGCCTACCCTCGAACCCCGGCCAGCCAGTCCAGCGCCACCCGCACGCGGTACGTGACCGGTCCCTGCACCTCCAGGGCCGGCACGCGCAGATCGAGACCACCCTCCACGACCCAGCTTCGCAGCAGATCATGGACCGGGTCTCGAGACAGCGTCGAATCTTCCTCCGTGGTGAACTCGATCACCTCCGGAACCTCGATCGGGACGAAGACCAGGGCGTCGAGAGACCGCACCGCCCGGCAAACACGATCGCGCCACTGCCGAACGACGTCATCGTCGTGTCCGGTAGCGACGAAGAGGTAGGCCAGCAGGTCCGCCGGGCAGCGGTCGAAGACGGCATCGTCCGTGTCGTCACCGAACGTCTCCAGGGCGTGCTCGAGTTGGTACTCGAAATCTGCGACCCCGGGGGGATGGGCGAACACGTGCCCCCCTGCCGCGAGGTCGTGGTAGGGTTCATCGACGAAGTCGTGGCCGGGTAGCGCATCCACGATCTCGTGAGCGAGCGTCGTCTTTCCGACTCGATGTGTCCCCGATACTGCGATCCGCATTCACGCTCTCTTCGTGGGCCCCGAGGCTCACACGATCGACACGATCCCGACACCCAGGAGTGTGGCGACGAGGGCCGCCGACGCCCAGGGTCGGCCGCTGAAGACGAGGACGCTGATGGTCGCCCGGGACCCTGCCCTCACTCTGCCGCGTCGGTCGTTGCGGCGAGCAGGAGCGCGGCTCCCGCAGCCGTCCACACGGAGTAGCTCAACGCCGACTCTGGCCCGAGGGAGAAGGTCATGGACGTAGCGAACGAGAGAAGGAGAAGTGCACTGGCGAGTGCAAGCAGCCGAACATTCCTCCCGATCAGCAGGCCGACGCCCAGGACAACCTCCAGAGCGGTCGCGGTCACCGCGGCGGCATGCACGGCCGCCGGCGGCAGGAATGGTAGAAGTACTCCGGTGAACTCGACGAAGGAGGTGAAGTTGCCCCACGCCACATTCGGAGTGCCGAAGCCCCCCCACAGGCCGAATCGGTCCGCCACAGCGGAGAGGAAGGCGGTCGCCAAGGCCACGCGCACGAACAGGTGGGCGCCCCGACGAAACGTCTCGGTCTCGAGTGCGTCGGTGATCCGCTTCATTGGTCTTCCTCGAGTCGTCCGATCGTGACCGCGCTCCGAAACTGGACGGAGGGTCGAAACGTGTCCAGCCGACGTGGGGTGCCGCCTAACGAATCCGACGGAGGTCGTAGAGGCTCACGTACTCGATGTCCAGTTCGTCTTTCTGGAGCACCAGCACCCACTCTTCGCCCGCAGCTAGCATCCGCGAGCCAGCCGGTAACTTCACACGCTCGACCGGTTCGCGATCGAGCGTGACGACCTGCCAGGTATCGCCATCCGACACGTAGCCGAACTCTCTCAGCCACAACCGTCCCAGGTCATCGACATAGATGTCGTCGAACAGAGGGCGCTCGGCCGATCGAGGAGTCTCCGCGAGGAACCGGTCGACCGGGGCACCGCCGACCTGTCGACCTCGGATCCGAATCGGATCGTCGAGCTCCCGCCGGAGGGCGCGCTGGTATCCGAGCCAATCGGCCTCTTCAATGCGACCGACCTCCCCCTGCGCTTCGAACGCCCCCAGGCGTTCGCCGTCGGGATCGAAGGCGTCGAAGATCCGACCGTGCGTCGTCCCGACCACGACTCGGTCGGGGCCCCACGAGTACAGAATCGCGTCGGAGAACGGGACGGGGCGTGTCAGACCCCGTTGCGCTTCCCGGGCGTGGAAGGCCACTCCGCGAGGGTAACGCAGCGAGGTACGAACGTTTCCGTCGTCGAAGACGTCGATGACCACGGTGTCCTCGTAGAGGCCCTCCTCCCGTCGCACGCTCTCGAACAGGCTCACATCGAGCGTGGCCATCGCAAGCAGCCCATTCTCGAACGGTGGGTCCCAGCTTCGCAGCGGCACCCGTTCGCCCTCGTGAAAGTGGATGCGCTGCTCGTCGACGACGGACCCGGTCTCGTCGAAGCTCGTCATTCGCTGGTTACCGAGATCCGCGACGATCGCGGCCCCGTTCGGGAAGAAGCGGGCGCTTCGAGGGTTGAGGAACTCTCCGGGCCCCTGCCCCTGTCTACCCAGTGTTGCAAGGAGACCACCGTCTCGATCGAAGAAGCGGATGTCGTGGGTACCCCCGTTGAGGATCGCAATCGAGCCGTCGTCCAGTACTCCGCCACTTCGGACATAAATCAGATCGTGGCCGGGGGCGTTGGTCCGACCGATCACCGTCGTTGGCTGGTCCGCGACGGTCAGCGTGAGCTGTGCGTCTACCGCTCCGGGGGTCGACAGAGCGATCAACCCGAGGACGATGGCTGAGGGCACGACGTTTCCTCGAAGCAAGGTGACCTGTTCCCGGAACGCGCGGAGGTCGCTCCCTACGCGCATCCCACAATTGACGCCGTCAGCGATCGAGGGCAAGCACCACCCTCGCGATCCGGGCCGCGAAACCGACCCGGTCGGGGATGGACTTGACGGTCCCGGCCACCAGGTGACAAGTTTACTTGTCACAATGACAAGGAGACCAATCATGGGCATCGACCGACACCTTCCGTTTCTGGGCCTACTG
This sequence comes from Gemmatimonadota bacterium, assembly GCA_030430625.1. Lineage (GTDB taxonomy): Bacteria > Gemmatimonadota > Gemmatimonadetes > Longimicrobiales > Gaopeijiaceae > UBA2589. The sequence goes on along the minus strand of JAUIKL010000025.1, from coordinate 9,087 downwards.
ATCCTGCTCCCGCTGGCCGCTGGCCTTCTCGTTCTGGACGTTCCAGGCGAACCCATGTGGGGCATCGCATTCACCGCCGGTGCCCTTCTGTATAGCGGCTGGCTCACAGCACGTCGCCTGCGGGACCCCGACGAGGTGAAGTCGGCGGCCGTGAGTTTTGGAGTCGTGGTCGGCTCAGGTCTCGGTGCCGCCGTCGCCGTCATGGTCGTGGTATCGATGATCGCCGTCCCAGGGTTGGCGGACTTCATCACCCAGCAGGCCGTGACCGACAACGGACTGTCCCCGGCCAACGTCGGCTTCGCCTACGGAGTCCTGTTCACTGTCGTCGCCATGATGCTCGGCTTCGCGATCGGTCACAGCGGATGGTGGCTGAGCCGGCGGTAGTCACCCGACGCGATCACCATGAAGAACCGACTGAAGGTCCTGAGAGCGGAACGCGACTGGACGCAGGCCGATCTGGCCCGGGAACTCGGCGTCTCGCGCAACTCCGTGAACGCGATCGAGAACGGGAAGTTCGATCCGTCCCTACCGCTGGCGTTTCGGATCGCTCGCCTCTTCGGGTTGGCCATCGAAGAGGTGTTCCAGGACGACCATGTAAGCTCGTAGCTGGAGGATTCGTTCGGTCCCCGACTACTCGTATCTCGGCGTAAAGGTCACGGGCAGCGTAATCCACACCGCCGCGGGCATCCCCTCGACGAGCGCGGGCCTGAACGACGCCTGCTGAAACACCCGAGCCGCTGCCAGGTCGACGAGCGTGGAGCCGGACGACTCGTCGATCCGAACCTCCTCCACCTGGCCTTCTTTCGAAACGGACACCATCAGCCGTACCACCCTGCGTTCGCGAAGGTTCAGCTCGGTGAGCTCGTTGAGGATTCTACGCTCTGTCTCCAGCTCGTTGAGAACGCGCGGAGCGCAGGTGGCCACGCCATCGACTCTCCGCACGCCGGGTCCCCGCTCATCGCCGATGACGAGGTAGGTCCTCTCGGAGTTCGCGTCCGTCGAGTGGAGAGCTCGCCGCAGGACCCCGCGTAGCTCACCGAGCTGGTCGTCCCTCAGCCCCTCGGAAAAGACGCGTACGGTGTCGGGGCTCGAGTCGGTCGTTCCTCCGACCCGACCGACGACCAGACCCGCGCCGGCCGGCCACACGGCCGATATCCCGTTCTGCGCGTACGCCGAGTCCAGCACCTCGTCGAGGGAGAGTGCAGACGGGGCCAGATCCGATGTACACGTGCCGCGCGGTCCGGATGCGGTCACCGTCGCACATCCAGCGAGTACACACACTCCGACGGCCAGGCTCAGGACACCACAACTCGTTCGTATCACCGCGCACTCCTAATGGGCGGGGCTGCGCACGTCGCTGGTCCGGACATGCGGCCCGAGCAGCTCACAGGCAGCTTAATCGCTCATCTCCGTCGACACCATCATTCGGCGGCACAACACGCTTGCCACCGCACGATGGGAGCTAGTAGCTGGTGTCCGGGGTCAGGGCGAGTTCCTGACGCCACAGGCTCTCCAACTCGTCGAGTTCCGACGGCAGGTCGAGATCGGAGCGACCCGCCTGATCGACCACGTCGAGGACCTCGAAGTGGAAGTCCGCAGGCTGACCCGAATCCCAGTCGTGCTGCAGCTCGCGGTTCGGATGGCCTTTCATCCTCAACTGGGCACGAACCCGGTTCAACATGGCCGGCGCATCAGGGCTCGTACCGAGAAGTGCCCGCCCCGTCGGCGCATGGCGAACAATAAAGACTCCCGCAGGGCGCGGCGTCTCCTTGTACTGCCGAACCATCTCCCGACGATCCATTGTCCCTCCGAGATACGAAGTGCGGCCACGTGCTCTATGCCCGTCACCTGACGGAGCTGCTCGACGCGCGACCGCCAAAGCGCGTACGCACACCACGGTGCAAGGAACCCGCGATCCTGTCCAGTTCAGCTCGGCGTACCTCATCGAGTCGGCTCAGAGCGGCGCTCCGGACACGCGCCGAAGCGCTTCTTCGTACTGGTCTCTCGAAAAGACGAAGGGACCCATCGATGAGTGGTTCCACTCGGGGCGATGAGGCTGCGAGAATCCAGACCACTGGATCGAATCGTGAAGCGCGTCGATGTGAACGACCAACGGCCAACACCCAGCCTCCAGGCACCCGGCGCAGACGAGTACGGGAGTGGTTCCATCGGCGCGGCCCGCCTCCACCGACCGCCCGAGAAAGTGCGCCTCGAGGTCGGCGTGCGCATACAGCCTCCTGGGAAGGCCCGTGTAGGAACCGGCGAGTCCGGGCTGTCCCTCCCGAGACGCTGAGGCGTGCTCTGCTCCCTTCGCGATGGCGATCAGGTCGACTCCATCGATGACGATCGCGAGCCGATCGCTCGAACCAGGGTCGCTGGACCAGTTGAATTCGATCGTGTTCACGGGCCTGTCGTGCCCCGCCTAATCGCGCGACAACGCAAGCAACTGGACCGACTCCACCCCCAAATCGTTCATCTTCCGCCCGAGCACGTAGCCGAGGCCGACCTCGAACGCATCGAAGTTCTCAGGCATCGTGACAGCACCGAGCCATGCCCCATGCTCGTCGAAGACTCGCCACTCTCGTGGATGCTCCGACACCCCCCGGGGCCAGTACGCCGCGAGCCAAACGTTCCCGTCCGGGTCGACGAGGATGTCCGTCACACCGGGATAGGTAGAGGGGATGTCTTCGGCCATGTCCCTCCGCACATCGGTGTACCATTCCGGCATCTCGGGCTGTGGCATCAATAGAAACGAGCGAATGGAGTCCCGGACCGATGGTTCTACCACCAGATATGGATCACCCACACGGATGACCTGCTGGAGCACGCCGCTCAGGTTCCGGACCTCGACCCGCACGCCTTCGCCGTCCGCGGTGAACACATTCTCGCCGTGGACCGCGAGCGCGCCCAATCGTCCTAGTGGCGGTTGCCCGCTGCCTTCCGCGAAGACCCACTCCTCGAATCCCGGCACGACAGCAATCGTGTCCAGGGTGGCACCATCGGGCGACAGCCGCACCAGGACGCTCGGGATTCTCGTCCTTCCGACGCTCTCGGACACCACGTCGAGTGAGTTGAGACTGACGATGAATCCGCCGTCGCCGAGCGTGTGCATCTCCTGCAGGAAGGGCACCGTCAACGGCACCGACCGCACGAAGCGGCCCGAGGCGTCGAGTACGGTGATCCTGCGCCCCCAATAGTCGAACACGGCCAACGAGTCACCGCGATACTGGTCCAGGCTCCGGGGCCGCTCGAACTCGCCGGGGCCCTCGCCTTCCCTCCCTGTCGAACCCACGTGCCGACCGACCGCGGAGTACAGGCGGACCTCATGCGATCCGGCATCCAGGACAACGATCGAACCGTCCGGCCGAAGCGTCGCATCCGCGACGCGAAAGAACTCGTGCGCTGGACCCGTTCCCGACACGGCCAGGTCGACGACGGGCGCCGGATTCACCCGCCACTCCGCCCCTTCGACCCACTCGGATACGAGTGACTCCACGATCATCACGCCGGCACTGTCGGTCGTTACCGATCGCGCCCCCGGCGCTCCCACGTCGCATGCTGCGAGACAACCGACACCCGCGAGGACGGTCACCACGGGGATGGTGTGAATGACACGCTCCGTCCACCGCACAGCCCTACCGCCTAGCGTGCGGAGCCGGAGGCCACCGACTCTCGCTCCTCGGGATCCATCGAGTAGGCGTCTGCCAGCGCCTCACCAGGGGTTGGCGTGAGCCAAGCGAAGAACAGTCCGAGCGCCAGCAGGAATCCCACGAGAAAAAGCGCGCCGAACGCCGCGATCGGGCTCAGGCCGGAGCTGAACACCAGGGAAATGAAGAGGGCGAGAGGGGAAAGAAGCCCTGCTACGACGCTCCGGCGGCCCGAGACGTCCGAGTCCGGATACAGCCACGGACGCATCACAAGCAGACCCGCGCCGAAACCCACCGTCATGGCTGCTGCGAACCCGAGCGATCCAGTGACAGCGAGTAGTCCGCTTCCCACCGAGAGCTTCATCGTTGCGGCCAGACCCGCCATCGACACGAAGCTGGCGGGAAGGAACCGCATCAACGCTCCCTTCGCGACCTCACGGAGTGACAGTCCGCGCTCGTACAGAGTGGGCGCCTCCACCTCCGTTCGCCTCGAGATCTCGTGATTCATTGCCGTCCGGCCTCTCTTACCGGTCCCATGCCGATCGTGGCGGAACACGGACCATTCGGTCCGCGGAGGAGCCCACCAGACTCGCGACCGCCAGGGTCACCAGCCCATACGCGGCCGTCTTCAGGACACCCCGTGTCACGCTTCGCCTTCGGTCGGGTACACCGCGCTCGTCTCCGCGGTCGGACGTCGGCCCGCCAGCGCATCCTCGATGACCCCCGCGAGGACCTCACGCTCGATCGGCCCTCCGGGGCGCCACCAGACCACGGTTCCGGTCCGGTCGATCACAACCTTGGTCGGCCAGCCCCTGACACGGAACGCTCGCTTCCCATCGCCGGGCCGATCCGAGAGGTTCGGATACGCGAACGGACCGTGTTCGTCGGCAAAGCGAGCCAGAGACGCGGACGTGTCGAACTCGCTCACCCCGAAGAAACGGACACCTCGGTCCCTGTACGACTCCGCCAGCTCATTGAGGGTGGCGTGCTCCGCGATGCAGGGCCGACAACCGGTGTTCCAGAAGTCGAGCACGACCACGTCGCCCTGAACATCAGACAGTCGCACCAGCGCACCGACTTCGTCGGTCCCGTGTTCGACGGGGAGTTCGCGAAGGGCGACTTCGGGCGCGGGCCCACCGAGTATGAATCCCGGCTCGATCTCGATCACCGCATCGAGCAGCTCCCGCGCGAGCGACGCCGCTCCGGACGTGGCCTGCCCATCCCCCGAACCACAACCAGCGACGAGTACGATCAGGACCGGGAACGTGGATCGAATCCTCAACGGGGTCCCTCCTGGCGGGCGGTGTGCGCGGAGACGATCGACCCGTCCCCACGCGTACTGCAGCATAATCGCCCCCCCGTGCTCACACCATCCGTCAGTGATCGTGGTTGTCGGGCGATATCCCTCGCGGTCCCGACAGTACGCCAGCCCGCCAACGCACGACGTAGCCCTCCCCGAATTCACCGGCTCGAACCCCCCAAACCAAGGGACCGGACGCGGCCAACAACGTCGTGTTCGGTGGAAGAGTGACCGATCCGATGAACGAGTCGTCCGAGCCGAAGACGTCCCACCGGAGCTCATCGCGCCACTCGAACAGAGGTCGACCGTGCTGTATCCGTTCGGCACGCTCGCGATCCGAGTATTCGACGAACACCGGCTCCGTGTACCTCGACACCCAAAGCCGCCCGTCGTGATCGACGACCAAATCGCGGATGAGCGGCTTGACCCGCGGGATCGGGAAGTAGTCGGATCTGGCACGGTTCGATCGACGGGCGAGGTACTCGGACATGTTCTCCCACATCCGACGCTCGGCGCCTTCGACGGAGATGGGAAGTGCGTCCCGAACGATCTCGGAGACATGACCACGGGAGAATCGCCTCGAGACTTTGTATTCGTCGTTCCGCGCCACATAGATCGATCCGTCAGGCCCGAGCGCGCTCAGCGTCATGGTGACGAACGGCCGGTAGTATCCGCCCAGGCCTGCTACGACGTAGCTCGGACCCACACGCTCGTCATCCGGGATCGGCCACAGCGGCTCTGTTGCACCACTGGGTTCGACTGAAACCCATTCCTTGGCGATATCGCCGTTCGGATGCGCTAACCCCGACGCACGATACGCCGAGACGTACACTACCCCCTCGGGCCCCAGAACGAACTCACGCGGCTCCACGCCTGCCCCGTTCCATACCGGAGCCGACTCCAGGAAGTCCCCACCCCGACCGTACCGACTGAGCCGCGCGTTGTGTGCGTCGTAGAGCACAAGGCGCCCTGATTCGTCGACTCCGAGCCCGTTGACCGTCTCGTACTCCCCCGGTCCTTGTCCGGGGCCGCCAATGTCGAACTCGTGCCGCCCATGTACGTCGTACTTCCGAACTGAAGGCCCGAAGACGTCGGCGACGAAGATTCCTCCGTCGGGGGAAAGTGCGAGCCTGTTGATGCGTCCGAACGAGTATTCAGGAGGGCCGTCGAGTTGACCGATCCGTAGCTCTTCGACGAGTACGTCCGTAGCGGGCTCCGTTTGCGTGGTCGGGGGCTGCGCCGGCGTCAGGACGACGTCCGTGGTCGGCTGTTCGGGCCTCGGAGCGTCGTCGCACGCCCAGGCGGCGAGGACGATCAGCCAGTATCTGCGGAGTGACACCAGACCCGCCTCCATCGTCGGTGAACCCTCGCGCGTAGGGCAGCTTACTCGCCCAACCCGACGAACACCACCGTCGTCCTCCGACGGCCCGACATCCCTCACCGCCCCCCCCCTCACCGCCCCAGCTCGAACACCGTCCCGATCTCCGGCCGCCACACCTCTCCCTCGAACACCGCACCCAGCCGCTGCTCGAAGTGCTCGATGTCGGCCAACACGACGGACCGGGTCGGCCGGTCCACGGGGATGAAGAAGTCCTCCCAGTGGCCGAGGAGAACACGACGCGGCTGCAGGTTCTCGATGAACGCCTCGGGGTGCCAGTCGACCTGATCGAAGGTGGCGGGCACCAAGATGGCGACGTCGACGGGGTGCTCGGCGATGAGAGCCTCGGGCGCGAACCCCCACGGTGCCTGGGTGACGGCGTCCTGGATGTAGACCCTGTGGGCCACGCTCCCGTCGGGGTCGAGGAAGTCCACGAGGAAGGCCACGGTGAGGCCGTCCAGCCAGTCGCCCGCTCGAGAGGGCTCCTCGCGACGGGGCACGTCGGCCGACCCTCGGTACAGTGTCAGTCCGTCGAAGTGGGGCGCGTGCCACGACCGTAGCGGCAGCACCCGGATGCGAGAACCGTATTCGATCCACCGCCCCTCGGTCTCAGCGTCGGCCAGATGCGGCTCGACGAGGTCGACGCGGTCGGCCACGCCGGACCAGGTGCCCAGCGTGTTGCGGACCGTCTCGCTACCGACGATCCGCGCCCTCGGTGCATGTCGCTGAACGATCCTCGGCACGTCCATGAGGTGGTCGTAATGGGCGTGCCCGACGAGCACGGCCACCGCTCCCGACACGTCGTACCGACCCATCTGACGGTCGATCTCCAAGGTGTCGGCCCGGATGGCCAGGAGCCCGGTCTCGAGGAAGGCAGGGTTGCTGAACAGGGGCGCACCGAGCACGACGTCGTCCCCGTGCTCGAGGATCCACCCGCCCGTGCCGAGGTAGGTGGCGCGAAGCGCGCGCTCCGGAGGACCGGAGAGAACGACGCCCTCCACCCCTGGCCCGACGCGCCCCGCGATGCACCCCGATGCCGACAGGACAGCGGCAAGAGATAGAGTCCCGAGAACGCGAGCGAACGAGCGCACGATCACCTCAGTGCGTATCGAAGAGCCTTTGTAGTTCGTCGGCCTCGACTCCCTTCGCCAACGCCAGCAGTGCGAGCACGCGCGCCTTGTGGGCTGGGAGGTCCCCGGCGGAGACGATGTTCTCCTCGGGGTTCGCCACGTCTGCGAGCACGCGTCCTTCGGGAACGCGCGACGTCATGATCACGGGCACCCCGCGACGCGTGACGTCGGCGATGGCCTGCCTCATCCGCGGCCCGGCCCGACCACCGCCGAAGGCCTGAACGACGATGGCCTCGGGGCGCCCCTCGGCGGCCGCACGCAGGGCCGACCCGTCGCTGCCCGCGTAGTCGGCCACGATGGGGACGTGCGGCAGCTCGAGGAGGGCGGGTGGAATGTGGAGGTCCGAGATGACGGTGTGACGGGTCGCGAGCGTCCGCCGAAAGACGATCCGGTCGGTGTCGACGATCCCGAGCGCACCCCACTCGGTCGACCGGAAGGTGTCCACCCGGTTGTTGTCCATCTTCTGGACGTCACGGGCCGAGTGGATCTGGTCGTTGAGGACGACGAGCACACCTTTCCCGTGGGCCTGACTCGACGCGGCCACGCGGACGCCCGCCAGAAGGTTGGCGGGCCCGTCGGCCGACACGGCGGACGAGTTCCGCATGGAGCCGACCACGACCACGGGCCGGGTGCCGTGCACGGTGAGGTGGAGGAAGTACGCGGTCTCCTCCATGGTGTCGGTGCCGTGGGTGACGACCACCCCGGCGAGCCCGGCGTCCCCCTCGAGTCGATCGTTCACGAGGCGGGACAACTCCAACCAGTGCGCGGGCGTCATGGCCGAGGATCCGATGCGCGAGAACTCCTCGACCTCGATGGTCGCCACGTCGTCGAGTGCGGGAACGGCCTCGACGATCTGTGCGCCGGTCAGCTGCCCTCCCGTGGCCTGACCGGCGATCGTCCCTCCGGTCGCGATGACGAGCACGCGGGCGGGCGCGCGTTGCGCCGAGAGGGCGGCGGGCGAGGCGACAGCCGAGGAGACGAGTACGACGACGGACACGGCCGCGAGCCTACGGCCCAGTCGGCCCGCCGAACGCGTCCCCGAGCCCCCGAGTGATCTCGGCCGCACCTTCACGGTCAGACGGCGCCCGCGGTCGCGCTCTTCTTGACCTCGTCGACCCGCGCCAGAAACGCCCCGGACAACCTGCGCGTCACCGGCCCGGCCACCCCGCTACCGACGGGCCGACCATCGACCTCGCGGATCGGACGCACTTCCCCCGTGGTCCCGGTGAAGAAGAGTTCGTCCGCGTGGGCCAACTCCTCGACCTGGATCGGCCGTTCGCGCACGTCGAGCCCGCGGGCCCGCGCCTCCTCGAGCACGATCGCCCGGGTGATGCCGGGCAGGATGTGGCCGGTGGTGGGGTGCGTCACGACGGTCTCACCGAAGACACCCCAGAAGTTCTGGTGCGCGCCCTCGATCGCCACGCCGTCCCGAACGAGGATGGCGTCGTCGGCTCCCATGTCCTTCGCGGCCTGGAAGGCCAGAGCGTTGGGCAGCAGACAGATCGTCTTGATATCCACCCGACTCCAGCGGCGATCCGGCACGGTCGCGGCGGTGAAGCCTCGGTTCCACGTCTCGTCGTCGGGCCGGTTCCACGCTTTCGCGAAGGCGTAGATCGTCGGCTCGACGTCACC
>JAUIKL010000228.1 GCA_030430625.1 Gemmatimonadota bacterium | reverse complement strand
GACGAGCGGCCTCCACGGCGGTCCGGGTGGCGTTCAACACACGGGCGACCGCCTCGTCCATGGGGCCGGCCGTCACCGCACCCGACGCCTTCACGTGGCCACCACCCCGGAAGCGCCGCGCCAGTGCGTTGACGTCGACATCACCGTTGGAGCGGAAGGAGATCTTCACCTCTCCGGACTGCGTCTCCCGAAAGAGGAGGCCGACTTCCGTGCCCTCTATGGAGCGCGGGATGTCGACGATCCCCTCGAGGTCCTGAGCCACGACCCCCAACTCCTCGTACGGAGCCTTCGGGATCACCATCCACGACAGACCGGCCTCTGCATCGTGCTCGAGGGTGTCGAGTGCGTGTCTCAGGATCTTCCAGCGACGCATGGGGCTCCGTCCGTAGATCCTCTCGTGCATCCGCTCGGGCTCGACACCCAGTGCCATCACCTCGGCCACGATCCGGTGGCACGCCTCCGTCGTGTTGTCGAAGCGGAAGCCACCCGTGTCGGTAAGGACGGCGGCGTAGATGCCGTTCGCGATCCGCTCGTCCCACGGCCCGTTGGCCGCCTGGATCACGTCGTAGACCAGCTCACCGGTCGCGCACGCGGAAGCATCCCTCAACGACGTCCCACCGATCGGCTGGGGTCCGAGCGGGTGGTGATCGATCACGACGGTCGGAAGTCCGCGAATCATCTCGTTCACGCGCCCGATCCGGGGGACCTCACCGGTGTCCAGCACGACGGCCAGATCGGAGGTCTCGCAGAGATCCCGGGCCCGAGCGGAGCCCGCGGGCACGACCCAGTCGTCCTCGACGAGGAAGCGGAAGGTGTCGGGGAACGCCGTCGGGTTCACGATCCACGCCTCGGACCCGTTTGCCCGCATCCACGACGCTACGGCGGCCTGGGAGCCCGCCCCGTCCCCGTCGGCGTTGAGGTGCGTCGTCAACACGGCACGCCGAGAGGCCAGCAGGGCGTTCTTCACCTGCGCGACCGCCCCCGCTCGTTGCGATGGCGTCCGGTAGCTCAATGTGGGATCCTGACCCTGGAGTTCGGTAGGCGCGCGAGATCCGCGCCCGGGCCGAAAGCTACCCAAACCGTCGGGGAGGCCGCTACTCGATACCCGGCAGCTTCTTCGCGACCTTCGCCCACGTCGAAGCCAGGTGCATGAGGCGGGATGCCTCACGGCCCGAGGTCGACACCCGGGTCAGCGCGCCGCGAAGTCCGTCGGCGGTGTTCGGGTGTGACGGAAGCACGTTTCGACCGTTGCCGACCTCACGAACGGTGTGGGCATCCGACCCCGCGCTGGTGAGCTTGCCGAGCCGGCTGGCCAGATCGGCGGCCTTTTCGTTCATCGACGGATCGTGCAGTCGGGCGTTGAAGACCTCGATGACGTCGCAGAGGGGTCCGAGTTCCTCGGCATACCGGCCGCCCCCGCCCTTCCCGCCCGCGTACGGGTGGGGGAGAAGCGGCACACCGCCCTGTGCTCGAATGCGCTCGATCGTCTCGACCGCCGGGGTGCCTTTCGGGATCTCCTCCGAGAGGTACAGGCCGATGACGTCGATACCCTCCCCGGTCTTCACCTCCTCCCCTGGGATGATCGATTCGGGGTGCGCGGCCGCCATCTCGAGTCCGACGTGGACGCGGTTGTGGTCGGTGATGGCGATCCGATCGAAGCCCAGGAAACGCGCACGACCGAGCACCAGCGTGGGGTCGGAGAGGCAGTCCCACGAACCCCGCGTGTGCAGGTGGAGGTCGACCAGCATGCCCCCCGATCCGTTGGACCAACGGATCCGGTCGAGGACCTCCCAGGCACCTCCGCGGAGTTCGTTCAAGCCCGCGGTGTTGTCCACGACGTGGTCGGAACGGCCGCGTTTTTCGTCCGACGGCATCTGGCTGTCGATCATGCGACGCGCTTCGGCGGGGTCCAGCCCACGGTCCTCTACCATGCGGGCCAGCCGCAGCTCCTCGGGCGCATCGACGAGCACCACGATGTCGAAGGCGTCGACCTGACCGGTCTCGAAGAGGAGCGGGATCTCCGAGCAGACGACCTCCGCTCCGGCCGACCGCTGTTCGGCCATCCAGGCGTCGCGCAGGCGCCAAACCTCGGGATGGATGACCCCCTCGAGACGGGCCCTCGCCTCGTCGTCCTCGAAGACGAGGGCGCGCACGGCCGCCCGATCCATCGATCCATCGGCGGCCAGAACGTCCGCTCCGAACAGGTCGACGACTTGCCGGAGTCCCTCCGACCCGGGAGCCACCGCGCGCCGCGCCAGGTCGTCCGCGCTCACCACCGGGACGCCCATCGCCTCCCACGCCTCGGCCACCGTCGACTTGCCCGACGCGACGTTGCCGGTGAGTCCGACCGAGATCACGATCCGACCCCCGTCCACCACCCGGACAGGTCCACCAGATACACGATGGCCAGATACTTGGCCGTCAGGCCGATCAAGCTGAAGAAGAACGCCTTCGGTGCGCTGTACCGCACGATGCCCGAAACGAGAAGCATGTTCGGGGACGACAGCGGGAAGAGGTTGAAGAAGAAGATCGCGGCGCCGCCCCACTTCTCGATGGTGGCGCTGAAACGATCGTACCGCTCCTGGCCGATCACGTTGTCGATGACCCGCTCACTGAACGCTCGGCCGATCCCGTAGTCGATCAGCTGTGCCACGAACGCCGTCGACACGGCCAGGAGGATCAGCGTCGAGCCGGGGTGCCCCTCCGCCTCGTAGACCGGAACGAGAGCTTCCACCGGCATCAGGAGGAAAAACAAATAGCCCGCGAAGTGGATCCCTGCGAACGAACCGAGCCCCGGACTCTGCCCCTCGTAGATGGCGCGCCCGAGCGTCGTGGAGACGTACACGATGGCCACGACGGCGGTCACGAGGACCGCAAAGATCCGGTATCGCTTCACGAGCCTCGACGTGTGGCCACACGGAAGTCGTCGTCGGTCGCGCGCACCCGGTCGGGCCCGAAGGAGACGACCCACACCGAGTCCCGTGAGAGCTCCATCTGGTACAACGAGCCCCAAGGGTCGGTGTAGAGGTCCGGCCCGGCATACCGGTACTCCAGCCAGCCGAGCCACTCCGCCCCGGTCGGCACCGTACCGGTCAGGCGCTCGTGCTCGACGATGTTGCGGGCCACCTGCTCCATATCCTCTTCCGCGCTCCAGCGAACGACCGGGGTCACGATCGGCTCGGCCACGTCCATGACGATGGCGCGCGTCTCGGGGAAGTAGAGCCAGGTCACGACTCCGAGCAGCACCAGGAGGATCAGCCGAGTCACCGCCGCCCGCGCATCATCGCCCGCATTCGGGCCGTCCAGACCAGGTACCGTACGATCTCCTCCTCGGGAGGATTCGCATCGGGGTCGCCGTACGCGGTATCGAGGCGCCAGCGCATGTAGGACGCGGGCGGAATCGGTAGGAAGGGGGGGCGCCGGTACCAGTCGCGGGCTCGGAAGGCCCAAGCCGCCGAGAGCAGGTACGGGATCAGGCGAGGGCGGCGGAGTGCCATCGCGGCCATACGCAGAACCAGGGCCATCCTCCTTCGGATCGAACGCCTTGCCCGGGAGTACCCCTTCCCCCGGTCTCGGAATCGACCGAAAGGTAACGAATCCGGGCTCCTCGCCCCCACTCCTTCGCCCTCGACACCAGCCGACGATGCCGAACCGCTTGAGCGGAGAGACGAGCCCCTACCTCCTCCAGCACGCGCACAACCCCGTGGAGTGGTACCCGTGGGGGGCCGAGGCGCTCGAGCGGGCCGCGGCCGAGGACCGACCGATCCTCCTCTCCATCGGCTACTCGTCCTGCCACTGGTGTCACGTCATGGAGCGGGAGTCGTTCGAGGATCCGGTGATCGCCTCTCTGATGAACCGTCACTTCGTGAACATCAAGGTCGACCGGGAAGAGCGCCCCGATATCGATCAGATCTACATGAAGGCGGTCCAGGCGATGACCGGTCGGGGAGGGTGGCCGATGACCGTCTTCCTGACGCCGGACCGAGTCCCCTTCTTCGGCGGCACCTATTATCCCCCGGAGCCGCGGCACGGGATGCCCTCCTTCCCCCAGCTTCTCGATGCCGTCCACGACGCGTGGTCGAATCGGCGGGACGAGGTGACGCGCGGCGCCGACAAGCTCCTCCGTGCACTCCGCACGACGGCCGGAGCGGACGGTCGGGGGCGCGCGGACGCCGACACGCTCGTATCCGCCGTGCGCAACCTCCAGAGCCGCTACGACGCCCGGTGGGGAGGCTTCAGCACCGCGCCGAAGTTCCCTCAGCCGGTCTCCCTCGACTTCCTGCTGCAGGAGCACGTCCGGACACAGCCGAAGGACCTGCTGGAGCAGCTACTGCACACACTCCGGGCGATGGCTTCCGGTGGCCTCCGCGACCATCTGGGTGGGGGCTTCCACCGCTACTCCGTCGACGAGCGGTGGCTCGTTCCCCACTTCGAGAAGATGCTGTACGACAACGCGCTCCTGGCTCGGGCCTACCTCGATGCGTGGCGCATCACC
>JAUIKL010000227.1 GCA_030430625.1 Gemmatimonadota bacterium | reverse complement strand
CGAAGTAGTCGAACCGCATGGCGTGGGTCCCGGCGTCCGCGTACCGGCGCGCGAGAGACCGCAACGTCCCGTAGCTCCAGAAATAAACGGCGCCCCAGGGATTGCAGATCAGGACGGCCCGGTTGCCGGTCGAAGAAGCGGCCGGAGGGTCGTACAGTCCCAGCAGCGCACGTCGGGACGTGCCGAAGGGGATCGGGATCATGGCGCGGCCCCCGACCTTCGCATACCGTCCGCTCTACGCAAGCGTGACCGGTGCCTGTCGTCGGGAATGGGTGCGGTTTCGGAAGGGCATCAAGGCCGAGGCGATGGGGGCAATTCTGGCCGGGTTCGACCGTTGAAGCAGTATACGCGCCGAGGGTGGTCAGGCCACGTCACCGGGCCTATTTGTAGTATAAGCCTCGGGAAGATGCGGCGTCCACATCATTCGGCTGGGGCGGCGGTCAGCGACGGATGCGCACTCCGGTGACTCGGAGCGGACGCCCAGTGGGCCTTTGGCGGCGGTGTGGGCCCGCGGCCGAAGGGATTGGGGCGACCTGGAGGTGAACAGGCCTTCTGACTCGGTTGCTCGCTACGGCCACGACGAGCACCTCCCAGGAGGCGACGTGAACGCGGCCACCATGCTCCCGCGAGTCCCTGCGGCCCGATGCTCCCGCGAGTACCTGCGGCGCGGTGGTGCCTTCGCCGACCAGATCGACGGATCGAACGGACTCGGTGAGGCCCGTAGATCGACGGTCTGCGCCCCGGGCCGATGGTGTACGCGAGGGGTATCATGACCCCTTCCGCATCCGATAACGTCCGTCAGTCACGACCTCGACTACCCTCGCCGAACCCGACCTCCATGAACCACCTCGCCCCCATCCGCCCCGAGACGTTCGCAGCCTTCAACGCCGAAAAGATGGGCAAAGCCACCATCTTCCGGTCGGAGCGCGTGATGGTCGGCCTGAACGCCTTCGAGCCGGGCCAGGAGCATCGCCTCCACGCGCACGAAGGCATGGACAAGGTCTACCATGTCCTGGAAGGCGAGGGCGTCTTCCTCCTCGAAGACGGTGAGGAGTCGATGGAGGCGGGCGTCATGTTGGTCGCGCCGGAGGGCGTACCGCACGGGATCCGGAACACGAGTGACGCTCGCCTGATCGTCATGGTGGTGCTGGCCCCGGCTCCGGGCTGACCTTCGGGGCGCCCACCTACGCCATCAGCGTGATCCAAAGACCTCAGCATTGCACTCGTGACCCCATGAGCCCTCGAATTCCCGAGTTGATCCGCATCTCCAGAGGCTTGTCCGACGCGGTGTCGGCACTCGATTTCTCCCTGCCGGTACGGTACGTCTACAACCCGCTCGACTATGCTCGGCGGCCGCACGAGACCTATGTCCGACGTTTCGGGGTGGGGGCGAAAGAGGCGCTCTTCCTGGGCATGAACCCGGGCCCGTTCGGGATGGCGCAAACCGGCGTTCCCTTCGGTGAGATCTCGGCTGTGCGGGACTGGATGGGGATTTCGGACACGGTCGACAAGCCGGATCCGGAACACCCGAAGCGACCGATCGAGGGATTCGCCTGCGCACGCTCGGAGGTGAGCGGGCGTCGACTCTGGGGATGGGTGGCCGATCGATTCGGGTCGGCGGAGGCCTTCTTCTCACGTTTCTTCGTCTACAACTACTGTCCCCTCGTCTTCATGGAGGACACCGGCCGCAACCGGACGCCTGACAAACTCCCCGCGGATGAGCGCGCCGCCTTGTTCGACGTATGTGACCAGGCGCTCCGCGGCGTCATCGCGGAGCTCGAGGTTCCTCTCGTGATCGGGGTGGGTGCCTTTGCCGAACAGCGTGTGCAGCGAGCTACGGACGACTCCGTGCCAACCGAACGGCTCCTCCATCCCAGCCCCGCAAGCCCCGCCGCCAACCGTGGTTGGGCGGAGCAGGCGGATCGGGCGTGGGAGACTTGGGAGCTCTGAGGGCGGCGTCGCTTCGAGTGCTGCCCGAGCACGGGACCCTCGGCGCGAGACTTAGGGGCGAAACCCCGAACCTCCCTCCTGATCCGATACCGCCGCCCCGTCCTTCGGCTCGAAGTGCTCGGCGAACCAGTCGACCATCCGCTGCCAGTGGTCGATGAAGTCGGCCTCGCTGCTGGCTCGGCCCGCGCCGTGTCCGCCCGCGGTGTAGTGGACCCAGACGACCTCTTTGTCGAGGCGGCGTAGCGCGTAGTACATCTCGCGCTGGTTCGTGGCGGGGACGTTCCAGTCGCCTTCGCCCGACAGCATGAGAAGCGGGGTCTCGATGCGGTCCGCGAACATCACCGCGGACGTGTTGATGTACTTGTGGGGCTGCTCCCAGAGGCTGGCGCCGATCCGGTCCTGACCGACTTCGGCGGCGGCGTAGTTCCGGGTGGTGATCTTCGGCGAATCACCGAGGAAGGAGATGATGTTGACCTTCCCGGACACGTTCGCGGCGGCGGCGAAGCGGTCGGTCTGCGTGATGAGCAGGTTCGTCGCATACCCGCCGTAGCTCTGCCCGTAGACACCGAGCTGTTCGGGATCGACCAGGCCCCGATCGATGATCTCGTTGACGGCGTTGGGCACGGCCTTGAGCCACGCCTCGCCGGGGTAACCCTCCTCGAACCGCACCGAGGGGCGGAAGCCGAACCAGCCCTGAGCGGTGAGGATGTTCATGTTCTCGTTGAAGCCGTTGTCGAAGTACTCCTCGTAGATCTCGGCCACGAGGGGGTACGTCCGGCCGGGCTGATAGTCGGCGGGGTAGTAGAGGATGCCGTGGAGGCGATTTCCGTCGACGTCGAGGTATTCGATGAGCTCACTTCGTGCGAGCGCCACCCGATCGAGCTGCGGGTTCATCTCGGTGAGAGCGGTCGCGTCGGACCCGTCACCGTTGGCGACGTAGATCTCGTCCGGGCGGTCCCCGTCGGACATGGCGTACACGATGCGACTTCCATCGTCCGAGACGTTCCACGACCGATACAGACCGGTGTCGAGCACGACGGTCTCGACGGCCCCGGATCGGGTGTCGAGCCGCTGGAGTCCTCGCTCCCATCGATCCCGTGCCGAGTAGGAGAAGTAGATCGATCGGCCGTCCTCGCTCCACGCCTGAACGGACCGACGGGGACGTGTGTCCTCGTCGTCTTCGAGCTCGAGGACCCGCCGCATCTCGCCCCCATCGGCGTCGACGACGTGCCAACCTTCGCTCGAGGTGAGAAGGAGTGAGGCCCCGTCCGGGCTCCAGCTGTCGATCGAGAAGCGGAGTTCGGTCGTATCGCGCTCCGCGTCCCGGTGTCCCTCCGTGATCTCGACCGCCTCGCCGGAGTCGATCGGGCGCACGAAGACGGCCCCGTCCTCCGCGTAGGCGAACCGGTCACCCGCTTCGGACCAGCTGACGGAGACCCGATCCTCGGACGGCTCGACGAGCGTCGTCGGGGCGCCACTCGCGATATCGAGGGCAAAGAGCCCGTAGTCGGTCCCGTCCCGTCGTGTGTACGAGGTCTTCGTCGGTTCCGACGTGCTGAACAGAAGCGTCTGCCCGTCGGCGGAGAAGCGCGGTCCAACGGGCGTCATCTCGGAGAGGATCTCTCGGACGGAGCCGTCCGAGAGGGAGACGAGCACGGTGACCTGCTCGTTCGAGAGGTTGCGGACGCGATCCCACGCCAGGAAGTCGTTTCGTGAGTCCTGCACGATCACCGGGGCGTCGGTCATCTCGTAAAAGGCCTGTCGAGCCTCGTCGGCCCATCCGTCGGGTCGGATCGAGGTGAGGATCGACGCTCCATCGGGCGCCCACACGAGCGGTGCGTTCGAGGCGATCTCCGGCTGGCCCCGAAGGCCCACGGTCGATGTGCGACCCGTCGATGCGTCGAAGAGACGGAGTGCGTACCCGTCGGGGCCGTGGGCATAGTACGCCAGGCGATGGTCGTCGGGTGACCACGTGTAGCCTCGGAGCACGACCGGCTCGGGCTCGACCCACGTCTGCTCACCCGAGCGGGTGTCGATCACCATGAGTCGGGTGCTTACGGGGGAGACGTACGTCGGGTCCCCGAAGCGCTGGTGGTCGACGTCCGCTCGGTCCCGGCGTGTCTGCACGGTGACCGCCACCCGCGCTCCGTCGTCGGTGACGGCGGCGATCCGCGCCGTCCGCACGTCGAGCGCGATCTCCGGCGTGAAGGCCTCGAGGTCCTGCGCCGACGCCGGCACGGCGGTCCAGAGCGTGAGCGCGGCTACCACGGCCAGGGCATCGCGGCCACGGATCGAAGGGTAAGTGGCGGACAGGTGCGACATGCTGAACTCCTCGACGGTTCGGGTCCGGCCAATATGCCGGGGTGGGGTCGGGGAGGCCATCGAGGTTCGGAACGACTCCGTCCGAACCTCGATCCGGTCCAGGCCGTTCGTGTGCCGCGCCGTCGCGCGGCTCACATGTTGCGTCGGTACTCTCCGCCCACACCGTACAGCGCCCCCGAAATCTGCCCGAGCGACGCGTGTTTGACCGTCTCCATGAGCTCGCCGA
>JAUIKL010000226.1 GCA_030430625.1 Gemmatimonadota bacterium | reverse complement strand
CGCACGTCCACTTCCAGACACGATCTCAGGCGATGGCGTACCTGAACGAGCTCGCCTTCGGGGAGGAGGTCCCCTACGAGACGAGCCGCTCGCTGCGCGACGGTGAGCGCCGGACGACCTACCTCGTGCCCACCGACCGGGACTTCCTCGCGGAGAACGACGAACTGCCGCCACCCGTTTGGGAGGAGGCCCCTGGCTTCACCTCCGAGGACGAGCTGACGGACATGTTCGAGACGTTGGCCGACCTGCCGCGCGCGCCTCTCCCCCAGATGCCGTCGACCTTGCGCTGGGGCCTCCAACGCCCCGACCTGGCCCGGTACAACCGTGTCGAGGCCGTCTCCCTGGGTGCCCGTTGGGAGGCGCGTCCACACACCTTCGTGGGGCCGATCACCGTGGGCGTGACCGGTCGCATCGGGGTGGGTGACCTCCAGCCCAACGCTTCGCTCGGCTTCACACGGGAGTCTCTGCGCAGGAAAATCACGGTGCGCGGCTACAACGAGCTGGCGGCGGTGGACGAGGGGGCCCGGCATCTGGCGCTCGGGAACTCGATGATGGCCGCCTTCTTCGGCCGGGACGACGGGGACTACTACTACCGTTCGGGGGCGGAGATCGTCTGGACGCCCCCGACTCCGGAACGGCAGTCGTTCGCCGTCCGGGGGTATGCGGAGCACCACCGGGCCGCCGTGAACGAAACGACCTTCTCCCTGTTCAATTTCTGGCGGGATGGGTGGGCATTTCGGCCCAACATCGCCGCCGATCGCGGATGGGAGTACGGGGCGCAGATCGACGTGACCCCGTGGTGGGGGTCGGACCCGATGTTGGCTCAGGGGGGCTTCGACTTCACCGTGCAGGGCGGCGTCGGAGACGTCGAGTACGCACGAACCTCCCTGGTCGGGACCGCCATCGTACCTCTTCCCGCGCACCTCAGGCTGGCGGTGGAGGCCGGTGGCGGTACGTCGTGGGGCGCGCCCTCCGTGCAGCGGATGTGGTACGTCGGTGGCCCCAGGACGATCCGGGGGTACGACCCGCTCACCGCCGGAGGGGCCGACTTCGCGCGGGGGAGGGTGGAGTTGGCCCGCACGGCGTCGTTCGGCGCCGTGTCGGTGTTCTCCGACTTCGGATGGGCGGGCGACTTCGACAGCTTCGGATGGGACGACGGCTTCACCTCGATCGGCGTCGGGACGTCACTCCTGGACGGTATTCTGAGGCTCGATGCCGCGTACGGCCTGGATGCCGACAACCCGTTCCGCATCGACTTCTACCTCGACGGCATCCTCTAGCGATCGGGGAGGGCTGCCTCCCGACGGGAGCAACCCTGGACGCAGGCCTCGATCCCGTCCCAGGTTGACCGCCCCGTATTCGCCTGGGCCGCCCGTCCCCGTGCGGTCCGACTTCTCAGGAGTCCCGACGTGCGCAGCTTCCTGCAGACGATCGGCTCCTCGATGCTGCTCGCCTGCGCCGTCCTCGGTGTCCAGGCCGACAATGCGGAGGGCCAACTGTCCGGCCTGGATCGGATCCAGACCGGAGACTCCGTCCGTGTGCATCCGCGTCGTGGCCTCACCGTCGACGCCTCGTTCGATCGGTGGGACACCGGGGACATGGTCCTTCGGGTCGAAGGCCTCGACGGTCGTTGGTTCGTCGATGTGGCCGACCTGGACGAGCTGGAGATCTATGCGCAACGGACCGAGCGGGAGAGCTTTCGCCACGGCGCGGTGATCGGCGCAGCGGCGGGGCTCTTCGCGGGAGCGGTCGCAGGCCTGATCCTCCACACGGTGGGGATCACCGACGACCCGGACGCCCCGCCGTCCCAGATCATGTCGAACACCCTGACAGGGGCGGGGATCGGCGTTGCGTCCGGCGTCATCTTCGGCGGCTTCTACGCGGCGCGTCACCCGGGTTGGGGGTGGATTTCGATCGCGCTTCCGGTTCACTGAGTCACGCCGTCCAAAGCCGTCGCGATTTTTGATTCGCACCTTTTGACACTAAACGGCGTTCGCGCGCGTAGTGGCTAGAACGTTGACCTGATTTAGGGTCGTGTTTACAGTGTTCACCATGTCTGACCAACGCGAAAAGATCCTCTCCTGCGCCTGTGATCTCTACGAGAGGTTGGGCCTGGAAGGGTTCTCCATGCGGAAGCTGGCCAAAGCGGTCGGCGTGACCGCACCGGCCATCTATCGCCACTACGACGGGCGCGATGCCGTCCTCGGAGACGTTCTCCGGGAGGCTCATCGCACCTTTGCCCGCTACCTGTACGCCGCACTCGGTGAGCCCACGCCGCTGGGCCGATTTGCGGCTGCCGGACAGGGCTTCATCGACTTCGTGATCGAGCACCCCCGTTGGTACGGGATCATGCACACCGGTCACGAGAACCTCGGCATGGATCATCCGCCGGAGGACATCGAGTCGATGCAGGCCGCAGTCCACCAGTTCTGGGTGGACCGGGTCCGGGAATGCCAGCAGGCGGGGATTCTGAAGGAAGGCGATCCCGAGGAGTTGTCCATCACCATGTGGGCCCACGCCCACGGGATGGCTCAGCTCTTCAGGCACGGCTGCTTTCCGGTTCAGCAGGAGGAGTTCCGGATGCTCTTCAAGCAGTCGAACGCCCGCCTCATGTCGGGTGTGGCTACGCCGGAGTTCGCCGCCGAGTACTCGGCGATGCTAAGAGACGTCGAGGTCGCGGTCGGTCAGGGGGATTGAGGTGGGACTTCGTCGCAGATCCAGGGTGGATGAAACCAGGGGGAACGAAGTAGGGATGAACAGCCAGCAACGCCGCCACGGGCGGCTTTCGATATTCGGTCGCTTCGGTTCGGTCGGCCTTCTCGCTCTCGCACCGCTCGCCGTAGGGCCGGGTGCCGTCGCTGCTCAGGAGCCGGAGGCCGTAGGGTTGACCGGGCTCGTCCGGGAGGCGCTGGGGCGCAACAACGAGCTGATCGCCGCGCGGCAGGCGTACGAGACCGCGTCCGAGCAGGTCTCGGAAGCGTGGAGCAACGTTCTGCCGTCGGTCGACCTGAACGCCTCGTACCAGCGCAACATCGCGGCCGCAGTGAACTTTCTGCCCGCCGTCATTTTCGACCCGAACGCCGGACCGGACGAGTACATCCCTGTCCAGTTCGGTGCGGACAACGTCTGGAACTCGACCCTATCGGTCGAGCAGCCGCTCTTCCGACCCAGCGTCATCGTGGCGCTCGGTGCGGCGCGCCGCTTCGAGTCTCTGCAGGACGAGACCGTGCGAGGGCGGGAACAGATGGTCGTAACCCAGGTGCGTACGGCGTACTACGACGTCCTTCTGGCGCAGGAGCAGGCCCGCCTGACGGAGAACTCGGTGCGACGCGTTCGCGAGTCGCTCGCCGAGACGAAGGCCCTCAACCGTGCGGGTCTCGCCGACGACTACTCGGTGCTCCGCCTCGAGGTCGAGTTGGCCAACCTCGAGCCGAACCTGCGCCGAGCCCAAAACGCGGTGTCCCAGGCCCGACGCGCCCTGGCGGTTCTGGTCGACTACGAGGATCACGAGGCGCTCGTCGTCCGGGGCTCTCTCGCAGACATCAACCTGAGCGACCCCTCGGCCAACTCCGCCGACAACCAAGCCATCCTCGCGTTCGTAGGGGCCGACTTCGGAGGGACCGACGATCTCGCTCCGGTGCTCGAGGAGGGGCTCGCTCGTGGGGCGGAGATGCGATCCGATCTTCGTCAGCTCCGTCTGACCGAGGATCTCCGACACACGGAGATGCGAGCGGAACAGGCGACGTACCTGCCGGAGATCACGCTGTTCGGATCGTTCCTCGTGAACGCGCAGAGCAACGGCTCCCCGGGATTCTTCGGAGGGAGTGACGGGCAGCGGGCGTACTCCCGGTTTGCCGGAGTCCGCTTCAGCCTCCCGATCTTCCAGGGATTCCGGAGGGATGCTCGCATCGACCAGAAACGCGCGACGCTTCGCCAGGCTCAGGCGGACTCCCGCCAGGCGGTTCGGGCGGCGCAGAGCCAGATCCGAACCGTGATCGAGCAGGTCGAAGAGGCGTACCTCCGTGCTGTCGGGCAGGAGTTGGCCGTTCGGCAGGCTCGGCGGGGGTTCGAGATCGCGAGTGCGCAGTACACGGAGGGCCTCGGCAGCCAGCTGGAGCTGACCGACGCCGAGGTCGCCCTCCGCCAGAGTGAGTTCAACTACGCGCAGGCGGTCTTCGACTACCTGGTGGCGCGTGCGCAGTTCGATGAGGCGACGGGCCAGGTCCCGCTCGTCGACGTGATGCTGAACGAGCGGGGGGAATAATGACGAATCGGACGATCGCGACCGACAACGGTCATGGAGATACAGTGATGACGACACGGATGGGTGGGTTCTGGACGCGCACGGCTGCGGTTGTGCTCACGGTCGGTGTGGCGGCCTGTGGGTCGGCCCAGGCCGACGGCGCCGAGGATGCGGCTTCGGACGAGGCGTTCGTCCGGGTCATCAACGTCGAAGTGGCCCCGATCACGACCGAGACCTTCGTCGAGGACATCCGGTTGACCTCGG
>JAUIKL010000225.1 GCA_030430625.1 Gemmatimonadota bacterium | reverse complement strand
AGCCGCCTTTGTCGCGGTAGAGCTCGAAGGTGCCAGCCATGTGTCGTTCTCCTGGGGTGTTTGAGTTCGTCGATCATTCACCGACACCCCCACAGACCGGACCAGCTCGAGAAAGTCACACGACCACGATCGCATGATACCCGGACTTCTGCCACTATGTGACTCTGGGGCCTCGACGCGGTCTAGTGGATTGCGAAACAGGCATAACCTGTAGATTGCTACGCCTTCACCAACTCCAGAGGGAGACCACGAATGGGAATCTTCAACTTCGTGCGCGAAGCCGGGTCCAAGATCGGCCTGGGCGAGAAATCGTCGGAGGCCGACGCCGAGGCGGCGCGCGACGAGCAGCTCCACGAACTGCGGGAGGGCAACAAGCTCCTGAAGCTCATCCTCGACACCGGCCTCGACATCGAGAAGCCGAAGGTGAAGTACGACGACGGCGTGGCGACCGTCACCGGAACCGCCGGTTCACAGCAGGTCCGTGAGACGATCGTGCTGATGATCGGCAACTGCGCAGGGGTCGCGGCCGTCGACGACCAGATGGAGGTCGACGACGACACGCCCGAATCCGTCTTCTACACCGTGAAGTCGGGCGACACCCTGGGCGCCATCGCCAAGGAGCACCTCGGTGCGGCGAACCGCTACATGGAGATCTTCGAGGCCAACCAGCCGATGCTGAAGGACCCGAACCTCATCCACGTCGGTCAGGTCCTGCGCATCCCGCAGGACTGACGCCCCGCCTCGTTCCCACCACATCAGGTCCGAGCGGACCACAGCCAGGAGAACACAGAATGGATCAGACCGTAGCGAAAGTGATCGAGATCGTCGGCAGCTCGAAGAAGAGCTGGGCCGACGCCGCAGACTCCGCCGTCGAGGTCGCGAGCCAGAGCATCAAGAACATCACCGGAGTCCAGGTCGGCGCGATGACCGCCTCCGTGCGTGACGGCAAGATCAGCACCTACAAGACGACCGTGAAGATCGCCTTCGGCGTCGAGAGCGCCTGAGCCGTCGGGACGACATCATGAGCCAGAAGCCGGGATCGTTGTACCTCGGTCAGCACCTCGACGCCGACACCTCCGATGTGACGGAGGAACGCCTCGAACTCGACAGCGACCGCCTCACCACCCACGGCGTGATCGTGGGGATGACGGGCTCCGGGAAGACCGGGCTCGGCATCGTGTTGCTCGAGGAGGTCCTGGCTTCTGGCGTCCCCGCCCTGATCCTCGATCCGAAGGGGGACATGGGGAACCTGCTACTCAACTTCCCAGACTTCCGGCCCGACGACTTCGAGCCGTGGATCGACGAGGGGCAGGCCAGGCGGGACGACCTCTCCGCCGCCGAACTGGCGGAGAAGGAGGCAGCGAAGTGGAAGGGTGGACTCGAGCGCTCCGGTGTCACCCCCGAGCGCATGCGCGCCGTGCGAGACGGAGTGGACATCCGGCTCGTGACCCCTGGATCCACCGCCGGGATCCCGCTCAACCTCGTCGGGGACCTGGCACCGCCGACCGCGTCTTGGGACGAGCACGGTGAGTCGATCCGGGACGAGATCGAGGGCCTCGTGTCCGGCCTTCTCGTCATGGTCGGCATCGAAGCCGATCCGCTCACGAGCCGTGAGCACATCCTCCTATCGAATTTGATCGAGCACGCGTGGAAGGACGGGCGCGGGCTCGACCTTCCCACCCTGCTCCTCCAGGTGCAGGACCCGCCGATGCGTCGCCTCGGAGTCTTCGAGCTCGACGCCTTCTACCCGGCCAAGGATCGGATGAAGCTGGCCATGCGGCTCAACGGCCTCATGGCATCGCCTTCCTTTGCCGAGTGGATGATGGGCGAACCCCTCGACATCGAGTCGATGTTACACGCGCCGGACGGCCGCCCGCGCGCCACCATCGTCCACCTCACACACCTGTCCGAGTCGGAGCGGATGTTCGTCGTCACGCTTCTGCTGACGAAGTTCGTGACGTGGATGCGGAAGTTGCCCGGCACATCCGAACTCAAGGCGCTGATCTACGCCGACGAAGTGATGGGCTTCGCGCCCCCGACCGCCGAGCCCCCGTCCAAGCGGCCCATCCTTACGCTGTACAAGCAGGCCCGGGCGCACGGCGTCGGCCTCGTGATGGCGACCCAGAACCCCGTCGATCTCGACTACAAGTTGATGTCGAACGCGGGGACGTGGATGGTCGGTCGGCTCCAGACCGAGCGGGACAAGGCGCGTATCCTCGAGGGACTTCGTTCGGCGTCGGGTGCCGTCGATGTCGAGTGGTGGGACGCGCGCATCGGCCAGCTCGGCAAACGACAGTTCCTCCTCAAGTCGGCCAAGAAGGCCGAGCCAGCGCTCTTCACGACCCGCTGGGCGATGTCGTACCTGCGCGGTCCCCTCACGCGTGCCGAGCTGCTTCGCCTCAAGCCGGACGAAGCCGATTCGTCTACGACCGGATCGTCCGCCGCTTCACGGCCCGGCGTCGCCTCCGGTACGACCGCCTCGGCAGCAACCGCATCGGTCCAGGCCGAGATCGCCGAGGACGAGACGCCGATGGCCCCGACCGTTCCGAGCAGCGTATCGGTGCGCTACGTCGCTACGAGCGTCCCGTGGCGTTCGGACGTCGGGATCGGCTCCGGCTCGGGCCGGCTCGAGCCCGGCATCGCGGCCCGAGTCAAGCTCCTCTTCGACGAGCGAGTCGGTGACATCCGGCACGAGGAAGAGTGGGAGGCGATCCTCTTCCCCCTGGGTGCCGACATCGACCCCGACTCCGCCGTGACCGTCGACTACGACGAGCGGGACTTCCGGTCGGAGGCTCCCGAGGGCGCACGCTACGC
This sequence comes from Gemmatimonadota bacterium, assembly GCA_030430625.1. GTDB lineage: Bacteria > Gemmatimonadota > Gemmatimonadetes > Longimicrobiales > Gaopeijiaceae > UBA2589. The sequence continues at coordinate 1,704 of JAUIKL010000225.1, read as the reverse complement.
GATCTCCGAGGCACCACTCGACAAGTCGACGTTCTACAAGTCGGTCGAGAAAGCGATCGAGGAGCACCTCTATCGGGAGGAAACCCTCGACCTCTACCGGAACGCGGAGTTGAAGGTCGTCTCCCGTCCGGGGGAGAGCGAAGACGACTTTCGGAAGCGATGCCTCTCCGTGGCCGAGGACCGCGCGGACGAAGACGCCGAGAAACTCCGCGACCGCTTCGAGAGCAAGGTGAAGTCGGCCGAAAAGCGCCTCGCGACCGCCGAGCGCCGGGCCCGCGAGCTGGAGGTCGACGTCGGGCAGCGCAAGCAGCAGGAGGTCATTGCCGGCGCCGGTCAGGTGCTGTCGATGTTCCTCGGCGGAAGACGCCGGGTCAGCGGACTCTCCGGCATGGCGTCCCGCCGATCGACGACGCGCCGGACCCAGGAGCGCCTTCGCAGTGCCGAGGAGAAGATGGGCGACATCCAGGAGGAGATCGCCGATCTCGAGCTGGAACTGACCGATGAGATCGACCAGATCTGGGACAAGTGGAAGGGGCTGGCCGACGCCATCGAACCCTTCGTCGTGCCGCTGGAGAAGACGGACGTCTCTCTGCAGGACATGACACTTTTCTGGGCGGAGCGCGGGTAGGGGGATCGACGCGCACGCTCAGGACCCCGGGTCGGTGGATGAGGCCGTCGCAAGCCGGTACACCCGCACGAACTCGATCCCCAGTTCGTCGCGCCACACCCCGGCCACGCGGTCGCCCTCGACGTCCATGACAACGAAGTCGTGCGGGGTCCGAAGCGTTGCGACGAGCCGGTCATCGTCGAAGACCCACCACGACTCGGCGGGCTCGGTGTCGTGGTCGGGTCGGTAGCGCTGCGCCCACACGCGGTGACGATCATCCGTCAGGAGCGCGCTCGTAGCGGGAAAAGAGTCCGGGAAGACCATGTCCGATCTCACCCTGAGGACCGCCTCCCTGTACGCACCTTCGGCCTCCGCGAGAACATCCGACCAGTAGGCCTCGACATCACGGTCCGTGACCGATCGACCGTTCGTGTCGAAACGGGCAATCCTCGTGAGGGCGCCCCGGCCATCGAAGCACCGCAGCTCCCCGGCCGATCCATACGCGTAGCAGAAGCCCTCGGCATGCGCGACCAGGTGACCCGACGGAGAGAACGGGGCACCGACCGTCGTCCGCATGTCGCCCACCTGCTTCACGAAGCGGGAGTTGTGGGGTACGCGCGCAACGGAGTCGACGAGGGCGCCCTCCATGTCATAGAGCGACACGAGGGCGGTGTCCACGAGCACACCGGTGCCTTCCAACTCGGTCATGTAGCGGCCCGTGATGGCAAGGATCCGGCCGTCGGGAGAGAGGTCGACGGGAACGAGGGCGCCGGAGAACCACTCGAGGCGGAAGGACCGAAAGAAGGCACCGGAATCGTCTCTGACCTGGAAACGATCGTTGCCCGCGTCGTAGACCACGAGGGAGTCTCCACGGTCCTGCAACATGGACAGACGGAGAAACTCGCGTGGCCCGCGTCCGTCCCGGCCGAAGGTCAGCCGGTGACTCCCGTCCGCTTCGAAGACACGGATCTCTTCGCTCCCCCGATTCGCGACGGCCACCCCACCGTCCGGCAACAGTTCGACGTCCCGGACCTGGAAGAACTCGGTGGGCCCTCCCTGATCGACTACGCCGAGCGACAGGAGCGGCTCTTCGCCCA
>JAUIKL010000224.1 GCA_030430625.1 Gemmatimonadota bacterium | reverse complement strand
GTACATGATGAACGGAGAGGAGCGCCTCCGGACGACGCTGCAGATCAGCGGTGACTACACCATGCACGAGAACGAGGCGGGAGATCTCACGCTCTTCCCGCACGATCTCACGCGCTCTCTACTGAGCAACGAGGTGCCTCCGCAGCCCTTCCGCGAGCACTGGTTCAAGAACGGGACGGAGACGTTCCACCAGCTCGAGACGATCTGACGCCTCGTCGAGTCCTCGCGTTACCGGAGTCGGTGGACGAGTGAAGGACCGCGCCGGTCGCGACGTAGCGACCGCAGAGTGCGGCGGGTTGCCGCACGTCGACTCGGAGATGGAGGGATCGTGAACACGTCCGCCTGCCCCTGGGCTCCTCTCGTCATCACCGCCGCGGCAATCGGCGCCCCACTCTCGGCGCAACAGGCGGACCCCGTCGGCTCCTGGAGCGGCACGCTGGTGGCGGGCCCGCAGGAGATCCAGATCGTCTTCCACGTGCAGCGCTCCGACGAAGGGGCCCTGGCCGGTACGATGGACGTCCCGACGCAGGGCGCGGTCGGCATCCCCCTCACGACGGTCGTGTTCGAGGGCGACATCCTCGAAATGACCTTCCCCGTTCCCGGCGGCGGTCGCTACGAAGGCACCCTGCGCGGGGACGCCGTGTCGGGCACGTTCACGCAGGCGGGCCAGCCCCTCCCCCTGGACCTGGAGCGGGGGACCGGGGACAGCACTTTCGTTCGGCCGCAGCACCCCGAGCCGCCCTTCCCCTACCGAGTCGAGGAGGTCCGCTTCCCGAACGCCGAAGCGGGCGTCGAGTTGGCGGGGACGTTGACCTTACCCGAGGGGCCGGGCCCCTTCCCCACGGCCGTGCTCGTTTCGGGCTCCGGGCCCCAGGACCGGGACGAGTCCCTCGCGGGTCACAAGCCCTTCCTGGTGCTCGCCGACCACCTGACGCGCCGCGGGATCGCGGTGCTCCGCTACGACGATCGTGGGGTGGCCGGCTCGACGGGTGACTTCGACGCCTCGACCACGGAGGACTTCGCGGACGACGCACTCGCCGCCGTGGACTTCGTCGCCTCGGACAGCCGCATCGACGCGGCGTCGGTGGGGATCGTCGGACACTCCGAAGGAGGACTCGTCGGTCCGATGGCCGCCAGCCGCTCGGAGACGGTGAAGTACGTGGTGATGTTGGCAGGCCCCGGGGTCACGGGGATCGAAGTCCTCGTGGAGCAGGGTAAGCTGATCAACGACGCATCGGGTGCCGACCCGGGTATGACGGCCTTCAACGCGCGCCTTCAAGAGGTGTTGGCCGACGTCGTCCGCGCAGAACCCGAGACGACGGCGGCGGCCGTCGAGATGCGCGCCGCCCTGCGCCGGGAAATACAATCACTTTCACCCGAGACGAGGGCCGTCATCGAGGCACAGATGACCGACGACGTCATCGAGGAGCTGGTGGGTGAGATGAACGCCCCCTGGTTCCGGTTCTTCATCGACCACGACCCGCGGGACGCACTCGAGCGTACGGCCGTGCCCGTCCTGGCCCTCTTCGGGAGCAAGGACCTTCAGGTCCCTCCGGCTCAAAGCGCCTCCGAAGTCGAGGGAGCGCTGGTCCGCGGTGGCAACGATGACGTCACCGTGCGTGTGCTCTCCAACCTCAACCACCTCTTTCAAGAGGCCGACACGGGGTCGCCGTCGGAGTACCCCACGATCGAGCAGACGATGAGTCCCACCGCGCTCGAGGCGGTTTCCGACTGGATCTCCGAGAGGTTCGCAGCCGACGCGCGAGACCGTCGGCGTCCGTGACCAGCCAGAGGCCGAAGGACCTCGTCTTCACACTCTTCGGGGAGTACCTCCTCGAGGTGGACGGGGTGTGGGTGGGGCACCTGATCGCCCTGCTCGAACCCTTCGGACTGTCGGACGGCGGGGTACGAACGGTGTTGTCCCGGATGGCGAAGAAGGGGTGGCTCGGGTCCCGCCGGGACGGCAAACACTCCTTCTATTCGCTGACTCCGAAGGGGCGGGCCCTCCTCGAGGAAGGCCAGGCCCGCATCTACCGACCCGAGTGGAAGGTCGACTGGGACGGCTCGTGGCTGGTGCTGGCCTACTCGATTCCTCAGAAGGCGCGAAGTGCCCGCGACCGCCTGCGGGACCGACTCACCTGGCTCGGTTTCGGGTCCATCGGCAACGGCCTGTGGCTGACGCCGCACGACATCTCGGATCAGGTCGAGGAGATGGCGGAGCGGATGGGCGTCGGTGATCAGCTCCTCGTCTTCCGGGGTGAGCGGCGACTGGGTGCATCGGACCGGGAACTCGTCGATCGGTGCTGGGACCTCGATGGCCTCGCGCGCGCCTACGCCGACTTCTCGACGCGATGGCAGCCCCTGCGAGCGTCGTTCGAGGAGGGGGCGTCGACGAATCGCGAGGAGGCGTACGCACACCGCTTCCGCCTGATCCACGAGTTTCGTCGCTTCACGCTCGAGGATCCTTTCCTTCCCCGTCGGCTCCTCCCTGCCCCCTGGGCGGGAGACGAGGCCTACGCAGTCTTCCGATCCCTGCACGAGCGACTGTCGGGTCCGGCGGACGAACACGTGGCTCACGTCCTGGAGCGCCGGTAGCCCCGCGCCCCGGGTGAGACCATCTTCGGGCGATGACCCATCGCGCCCGACTCTACCCGCTCTGCGCCGCCGCGCTCGTCTTGACCTCGGCGTGCCGCCCGGACCCCTCTCCCACCGTCGGTACCGAGGCCGCGTACCTCCGCATCGTCGCCGCCGAAGACGCACGACCCGAAGGCGGTCCCGCGCTCGACCTTCTCCTGGAGGCCACCCGCGAGGACGATGTCGTTCTCCGACGGGCGGCCTACCGTGCCCTCGGCCGCCTCGAGCAGCCCGGCCTGGTGGCTTCGATCACGCCGGGACTCGACGACGGGTCCCCGAGTGTCCGAGCCGCAGCCGCGAACGCCGTCGCGCAGGCCTATCACTCGACCGTCGGAGCCGGAGACGAAGCGATCGACCGCCTCCTGACCGAACTCGAGCAGGAGGTCGACCCCGCCGCCCGGGGAACGATCGCCCGCTCGGTCGGGCGATTGGGGGCGGATTCGCCCCGCCGCGCCGCGATCGTCTCCGCCATCGTGGCGGCTACGCGAACCCCCGAGGGCAACGCTCCCCCGGAGACGCTGCTCGGTGTGACGCTCGGGCTCGAGGCGATCGCCCGGGCCGAGCCCGGCGTCACCCTCGGATCGGCCGCCGAGGCTCGTCTCGGCGAGCTGGCCGTGTACGGGGCCGACCGACCGCGCGAGGTCGAGGCCGCCCGGATCCGCTCGCTGTCCATCTCCGCGCTCGGAACGTCGGGCGCTCTGACCGCCGAGCAGATCGAGGTCGCCCTGGCCGACGGAAACCCGCAGGTCGGGGCGACGTCGTTCCGGTACGCGAGGGCGGTCCAGGACAACCAGCGGGCGGCTCTCGTCGAACAGGCGATGGCCTCCGAGTCCATCCCGACGCGCATGGAGGCGCTCCGCTTCGTCTCGTCGATGCCCCGAACCGGCACGTTCTGCGGATACCTGATGGAGCACGCCGACCCGGAGGCACGCGGCGCGGACGCCCTCGCCATCCAGATCGCCGCCATCGACGGCTTGGCCGAGCCGTGCCCGGAGGTCGGGGCCCAGCGTGAACTCCTCAGCGAGCTCGCCATGGCGATCCCGCCGTCGGGTAGGGGTTGGCAGCCCGCTGCCCACGCCCTGAGCGCCCTCGCGAGTATCGACCGCGCTTCGGCGGCCGCCACACTTCCCGAACACGCGGATCACATGAGTCCGTTCGTCCGCGCGTGGGCTGCACGGACCGCAGGCACACTGCAGAACAGGGACCTCCTCACTGCCCTCGCCGACGATCCGGATCCGAATGTGAGGACGGCGGCGCTGCGCGGGCTGTTCGACGTGGACGGACACGCCGTGGACGACCGTCTCTTCGCGGCGATGTCCGGCTCCGACGACCCCCAGCTCCTGATGACGGCGGCCGGACTGTCGAGCGGAACAGACCGCGCCGCCGAGGCCGCCGAGGCGGCCATGGCGGCCTTCGAGCGGATCTCGGCGGCGGAGCGGGAGACGTGGCGAGACCCACGGACCGCGCTCCTCACCCTGATCGAGGAGGTCGGAGGTGATGCCGAAGCAGAGCGTCTTCGACCCTACCTGACGGACTACGACCCCGTGGTCGCCGAAGAGGCCGCCCGGATCATCGGGACGCTCACGGGCGCCGCTGCCACGGCCGCCCCCGACCCACCCGCACCCCTTCCCCTCCCGTCACCCGACGAGTTGAGGGCCATGAACGGCGCCACGGTCGTCCTCCACATGCGCGACCTGGGTGAGATCCACATCGCGCTTCTTCCCTACGAAGCCACCACGAACGCGTACCGCTTCTACCGGCTGGCCGGCGAGGGGTACTTCGACGGCCTGACCTTCCACCGCTGGGCGCGCAGCTTCGTCATCCAGGGCGGGAGCCCGAACGCCAACGAGTACCAGGGGGACGGCCCCTTCACCCGGGACGAAGTGGGACAGCTGGGCCATTGGCGCGGCACGGTCGGAATCTCGACGC
>JAUIKL010000223.1 GCA_030430625.1 Gemmatimonadota bacterium | reverse complement strand
TCGTCGACATGCAGAACATCTTCCACCGGGAAGAACCGCGGGACCTGAGCGCGGCGGCACGTTTCTACCTCGGGCGTGAGCACGAGGAGGCCCACACCGCACTCGGGGACATTCGGACTTCGGCCGGCGTCCTCGCGGCGCAGGTCGAGCGGTACACCCATCTGCCCAAGGACCTCGACGGCCTCCACGCGTACTGCGAGGAGTACCGGCCGACCCGGACCGAGGTCGACCGCTGGTTCGGGCCCGAGGCCGACGGCCGACCCTTCCGACGGGGCAAACACAAGGGCACCCCACTCGCCGACGTCGCTCGTCAGTCTCCCGACTACCTGCACTGGATGCTGGGAGCCGACGACATGGACGAGGACGTCCTCACCATCGTTCGCCAAGCCCTGGAGGCGCCCGCCTCTTCCGGGCCAGACTCTGCCACGTAGCTCGGACCCGGCCTTTCAGCTCGGCAGCACACAACACGTCGTTCGACACGACAGGAGCCGCACCCATGCAGGCCCATCCACTCCACCGCGCCCCTCTCCGCTACACTCTTCCCGTCGCGGGCGCCGTCGCCGCGATCGCCACGCTCTCCCTCGCTCCGGTGGCCGCGCAGGACGCGATCACCACGGCGGACATGGCGTCGCTCCACCCGCGGTCGATCGGCCCCGCAGTCACGGGGGGCCGCATCCACGACGTGGAGGCCCTACCGCACGACCCCTCCACCCTCTTCGTCGGTACGGCGTCGGGCGGTATCTGGAAGTCGACGAACCGGGGGCACACGTGGACGAATGTCTTCGTCGACCAGCCGGTGAGCACCTTCGGCGACATCGCGATCTCCCGGTCGAATCCGGACATCATGTACGCCGGCACGGGCGAGCAGCAGAACCGGCAGTCCAGCTCGTACGGCAACGGTGTCTACCGATCGGACGACGGAGGGGACAGCTGGCGCCACCTCGGCCTCGACGAGACCCGCCACACCGGGAAGGTCCTCGTCCATCCGACGGATCCCGACATCGTCTACGTCGGAGCGCTCGGGAACCTGTGGGCCCCCTCGGAGGAGCGCGGCGTATACCGGAGCACCAACGGTGGAGCCGACTGGGAGCGGGTGCTCTTCCGCGACGAGCACACGGGCGTCGTGGACATGGCGATGGACCCGACGAACCCGAACACGATCTACGCCGCGACCTACCAGCGGCTTCGACGGGCCTGGGGCTTCAACGGCGGCGGCCCGGGCAGCGGTATCTGGAAGTCGACCGACGGCGGCGACAGCTGGACCGAGCTCGTCGACGGCCTTCCGAGTGGCGACAAGGGCCGCATCGGGATCGCCCTGGCGGAGTCGAACCCGCAGGTGCTGATGGCGCTGATCGAGAGCGGGAGCTCCGATGGGACGGGTGTCTACCGATCCGAGAACGCCGGGCGCAGCTGGGAGAAGGTCAATGACCAGAACATCCGGCCGATGTACTACTCCCACATCTTCATCGACCCGACCGACGACGAGCGCGTCTACACCCTGGCCACACGGGCGTACGTGAGCGACGACGGGGGTCGCTCGTTCACCCAGTTCGCCCACGCGCCCACCTACGATGTGGGTGTACACGCCGACCACCACTCGATCTGGATCGACCCGAACGATCCCGAGCACCTCTACCTGGTCGGAGACGCCGGACTCCACGAGAGCTACGACCGTGGGGTGAGCTTCCGGAAGCTCAACAACTTCCCGATCGCCCAGTTCTACGCCATTGGTGTCGACATGGCCGAACCGTACCGCGTGTACGGGGGGCTCCAGGACAACCACTCGTTCTTCGCGCCGTCCGAGAACCGCCGATGGGCCGGCATCCTGAACGACGATTGGATGCAGAGTGGCTTCGGGGACGGCATGCACTGGCAGGCCGACCCCTCGGACGACCGCTACGCATACGGCAGCTCGAACGGCGGCAACTACTTCCGCTACGACACGCGGACGGGAGACATCCACGACATCTCTCCGAGAGCCCCACTCGGGGAGCGGTTCCGCTTCGATTGGACCTCCCCGATGATGGTCTCCCTCCACGACCCCAACATCCTCTACGTGGCCGGGAACCGCTTCTTCATCTCCCGGGACCGGGGCAGTTCGTGGTCGATGAGCGAAGATCTGAGCCGCCAGATCGACCGGGACGAACTCGAGATCATGGGTGTCAGAGGCCGGGACATCACCATCTCGCGAAACGACGGAACGAGCTCGTTCGGAGAGGCGGTCACCCTCGACGAATCCCCGATCGACGCGTCCGTTCTCTGGGTCGGCTTCGACGACGGCAACCTTCAGGTGAGTCGTGACGGGGGCGCCACCTGGACGGAGGTCTCGCGCAACGTCAGCGGCGTGCCCGACGGCACGTACGTCAGCCGGATCACGGCGTCGTTCGCCTCGACGGGACGGGCGTACGCCACCTTCGACGCCCACCGTGACGGGGACTTCCGCCCGTACGTCTTCCGTACGGACGACTTCGGCGCCTCCTGGACACCCCTGCACGCCACACTGCCCTCGATGGGCGTCGTGAACGTCATCGTCGAGCATCCCGACAACCCCATGGCCCTCTTCGTCGGAACCGAGCACCACGTCTTTGCATCGACGAACGGTGGCTCGAACTGGGCCGAGGTCCCGAACCTCCCGACGACACACTACGACGACATGATCATCCACCCCCGGGAGAAGGATCTCGTGCTCGGCACCCACGGACAGGGGATTTGGATCCTCGACGACACGAGAGCGATCGCGGGTTGGGCGCAGGCCACCGCCCCGGTCACGGTCTTCCCGGCCCCGACCGGGACCCTGATGGTCTACAAGAAGGACACGTCGTACCGCGGCCAGGCGGAGTTCGCCGGGGACAACCCGGTGAACGGTGTCGAGATCACCTACCGGATCCGGGACAACGGCGGGAGCGACCGCGCCGTGATGCGCGTTCGGAACCCGTCCGGTGACGTCGTCCGGGAGGTCGTCGTTCCGGGGGCCGTCGGCACCCACCGCGTGAACTGGGACCTCCGTCACAGCCCGTCCACCTCGGGAACCGAACGATGGGAGCGATTCGTCCGTGGCGACCTCGCCAGGAGCATCGACAGCTGGGGTCCCTGGGTGTCACCCGGCAGCTACACGGTCTCGATCGAGCCCGAGCGGATGTCCGGGCGGGGTGGTGAGACCCAGGTCGTCGTCCGCGGTGACCCCGACATGCCGATCAGCCAGTCGATGTACGTCAGCCGCGAGCAGTTCCTGCTCGACACGCGCGCGCTGATTGACGAGATGCAGGAGTACGGACGGGAGCACGGACTCGGCGGGGGCGGCGGGGGCTTCGGCGGCGGCGCCACGGTGCCGACCACGCCCGCTCAGAAGCTCCAGGCCGCTCGCGGCATGGTGCAGCGGGTCTACTCCTCGCTGAACGGAGGCGCCGTCCGGCACGCCACCCTGTACCCACCGACCCAGACGCAGCGCGGCCAGGTCCTCGAGGCGCGCGCCCTCTTCGACGAGGTCCGGAGGGAAATCGGGCGATGAGGGTCCGCCGGGGAATTCTGCTCGCGCTCGCATGGGCCGCGACCGGGTGTGCGCCGGCCGAGGAAGCGGTCGAGGACGTGGTGGCAGCGGCCCCGCTCGGCGTGCACGGCCAGGCGGCCCCGGCCGAAAACGGAGTGCGCTCCGTCGTTCTCCTCCGACCGATCGACCCGGCCGAGGTGCCGTCCGACCGCGGCGAGCCGTTGATCGACCAGTTCGGCCTCGTCTTCTCTCCGGAAAGGCTCATCGTTCGAGCGGGTGAGCCGATGCGCTTCGAAAACAGCGAAGCCGCGCTCAGCCACAACGTGCAGGTGTGGCCGGTGGGGTCCACGACTCCGATCCTGGACAGCGATGCTCTGCCTACCGACGTGATCGAGTTCACCCCCGAGCCCGGGGCCTACGACATCCTGTGCGACGAACACCCCGGCATGCGGGCGTTCCTCTTTGCCACCGACGCACCACTCGCCGTGTTCGCGGAGCAGGACGGCACCTTCGACTTCGGAATCGTTCCACCGGGCCGGTACTCGATCGAGACTTGGTCGGTGGTGTCCGGGTACGGAGCTCCTCGAGAGATCGACGTAGACTCCGGCCCCCTGGCCGTCGATCTCCTCCCTTCGGCAGACGGCCGGCCCGAGTAGATTTCGGAGGCATCCGAGCCACGGCGCCTCCAACTGCCCAGACCTGGAACTCATCATGCTCCTGATGGCCCACTCCGGCTTCCGCTACCTCGTCCTCCTGACAGGCGTGGCCGTCGTTCTGTACGCGGCGTACGGAGTCGCGACGAATCGCCCGTACGACAAGCAGATGAGGATCCTGTCGGCCTCCTTCACCGGTTTCCTCGACCTGACCGTCCTGCTCGGTTTCGCGAACCTCTTCTTCGGGATCGGCTTCTATCCGCAGCTCGGTGGTCACATCGTCATGATGCTACTGGCCGCGATCCTGGCGCACGTCGTACACGGCGTGATGAAGCGCCGGCCCGACGACCAGAAGACCTTCGCACCACACGCCGTCGGCACCCTCGTCGTCCTGGCGTGTGTCGTCGGCGGTATCCTGGCCATCGGCCGT
>JAUIKL010000222.1 GCA_030430625.1 Gemmatimonadota bacterium | reverse complement strand
TCGATGCTCTGCTTTCGGTCCGACGCACCGTAGAACTCCGACATGCCCATGCAGCCCAGGCCGATCACGGAGACGGAGTGCTTGCCGATGGTGCGGTGTTTCATGAGGCTCCTCCCTGGTCGTCTTTGAAGTGCCATAGAGTAGGGCTCGCCCGGGGGAGACCGAATACCGAAAACCACGTCATGATTGCCTGATCCTACTACGCCGGGTCGAACAGGCTCGCACTCGGTCGATTTCGTGGTATGATCCTCCGGATCGTTTTACGGATCGAGGCAGGATCGTGACAGGACGACAGGTGAGGATCGAGAGCCTGGCCGCCAAGCTGGAGCGACACACCCGCGAGGACGGGAGGGTTGCGACCGCGATCGACGGCCTTCACCTCTATCGGGTGAGTGCACCCACACCGATCCAGACGACGATCTACGAGCCGTGCGTGATCATCGTCGGCCAGGGGGCGAAGAGCGGAACGGTAGGGGGACACCGGTACGAATACTCCCCGGCTCGATACCTCGTCCTTCCGGTCGCGCTTCCGATCGTGGCGCAGGTGATCGAGGCGACGCCGGAGCGACCGTTTCTCTCCCTCGCGGTCACCGTCGACCCTCGGATTCTGGCCGATGTCGTGGATCAAACCGGCGCCTCGGCGCCCCGACTTCGTCAGGCCGAACGCGGCATCGCGGTCTCCGAAGTGACCGGCGATCTGCTGGATGCTGCGGACCGGCTGGTAGGATGTCTCGATTCGGAGGCGGACAGTCGTGTCCTCGGGCGGCCACTCGTCCGCGAGGTCTTGTATCGGGTCCTGATCGGACCGCAAGGAGACCTCCTCCGCGGGGTCGGCTTTCGCGACGCCCGGCTCGGTCAGGTCGCCCGTGCGATTCGGGTGATCCATGCCGAGTACGATCGTCCGATCGAGGTCGGGGAGCTGGCACGCGTCGCCCACATGAGCGAATCGACCTTCTACGAGGCCTTCAAAGCGGTCACGGCCCTGTCTCCCCTCCAATACGTGAAGGAGGTCAGGCTCAACCGGGCGCGCCAGATCATGCTCTGGGAGGGCGCGACCGCGAAGCGGGCCGCGGCCAGGGTCGGCTACCGAAGCCCCAACCAGTTCAGCCGTGAGTTCAAGAGACGCTTCGGGCGTCCGCCTGCTGCGGAACGAGCGCGGGCGGTCGAAGCGGGGGAGGTGGTCGGAACTCGTCCCTACTGAGGACGCATGCCTTCGCTGCCCGGTGGCGTCCCGAGCGGGTCGTTCCACGCGCCGGGGAAGGGCACTTCCAGGCCTGCGCCGATGTCCTCGAGCCACGCGTCGTCGACGGCGCGTTCCACGGCGAGTGAGGTGACCAGCACCTCGACGAGACGAGCGCGGTCCTTCGAGTCGAGTTGGAGCGCCGCGGATTCGACGTGGGCGCGTGTCATGGACATGGTCTTCTCCGGAGTCCTCGGGTGTGTGAGGAAGGTCTCGACCCGCGACGGGCGTGCCCATGACCGGGTGGGCCCAGTAGCTTCCAGTGTTCGATCCCCGTCCAGAGCCGATGCGCCTACCGCTTTTCCCTCTCCCGGTCGTGCTCCTCCCCGGCGCGGTCATGCCGCTCCACATCTTCGAGGAGCGCTATCAGCACATGGTCCGCGATGCGCTGTCGTCCGATCGACGCTTCGGCATGGTGTACCACGACTGGGACGACCACGGCCCCTTCCTCGGCGAGCCGGGCACGATCGGATGCGTGGCGACGATCGAACAGTTTCAGCCGCTCGAAGACGGTCGCTCCCTCCTTTCCGTCCGCGGTGATCCCCGCTTTCGCATTGCCTCGGAAATGGAGCAGGCCGAGCTGTACTTCGAAGCCGAGATCGAGCCGGTGCCCGACACGACGGTGATGAGCGGGGACGAACTCCGCTTTCGACGTCGTGAGTCGATCCGACTCTTTCGGCAGGTGGTCGAACGGTTGGCGGAGGGGCCGATCGGCGTGCCGGACCTCTCGGATGCGAACGAGGTGTCGTATCTGCTCGCGCAGTCGCTTCACATGAAGCCGTCGTGGCACCAGCGACTCCTGGCCATCACCGACGAAGGATCCCGACTCGAGCGGGTGGACCAGGTTCTTCGACGAGCCCTGTCGAAAGGGGCCTGACGACCCCCGGGCCCGTCAGGTCGAGTCCGCCTCCACGGGCGCGTGCCGCTCGCGGAGCCGCCCCACCCCCAGGCGAGCGTCAGCGCGAGTGTGAACACGGAGAGTAGGGCGAGTGCGGAGGTCGTGAAGAGGCCGACCCGGTTCGCGTGTTCGAGTAGACGGAGTTGCCGTCCCTCCTGACAGCTCCGCGTCCACGGCATCACCGAGTCCTGCCGTTCGGCTGTAGAAAGCCCGAGGGCCCCCATGCTGTCGGCCACCACCGCCATACAGTCCGGGTTCGCGTACAGGATGCGTTGGTCGAGCGAGTCGACGTACGTCGGCAGTCTCCACGCGGCTGCGAACGACGAGCCCAGAAGCACGAGCCAGAAGAAGGCGACCCACCGGCCGGACCGCCGCGGCCCGGACCTCGCCGGGTCGGCTGGCGAAGGGTTCACCGAGGCCATCTGGGCGGCTCGGCCGCCGCACTGTCCGAAGTCGGGATCGTGGGGGTCGGCATGGCGGTCCCGGGAGGGCGTAGAGGGGGGCGCGAGGGCACCTTCGGGGAGAGTGCGGGGCCGACCGCACGACCGCAACGATGGCCCGTGCTCGCGAGTCGCCTTCGATAGCTCGTACGTTGCCGGACCCTCAGCAGGAGTCGGATGATGGTCCGTTCGCTTCGCTTCGCCCTGGTGTGCGCCTTCGTGGCCGCGCCTCGTCCCACGCCCGCTCAACTCCCGGACACCGAGTGGGCCATGCACGGACTCGACGACCGGGAGCGTCGGTACAGCGCCCTCGACCAGGTCGATCGAAGCAACGTGGAGCGCCTCGACCTGGTCTGGTCGTACGCCATCCCGAAGATGGGCGCGCGTCTCGAGACCACTCCGATCGTGGTCGGCGGGCGGATGTTCGCCACGGGGCCGAGGAGCACCGTCTTCGCATTGGACGCCCGCACCGGCGAGGAACTCTGGTTCTGGGACCCCGGGATCGTCGACACCGAGATGGGTGGTCCGTCCCGGTGCTGTGGAGACGTGAACCGAGGTGTCGCGGTGCACGGCGACGACGTGATCGTGGGACTCCTCGATGGTCGTCTCGTTGCCCTCGATCAGGAGTCGGGCCGAATCTCCTGGTCGGTTCAAACGACCCCACCCGGTACCGACTACAGCATCACCGGGGCGCCGCGCGTGTTCCGTGGGAAGGTGATCGTGGGCAACGGTGGGGCCGAGTACGGCGTGCGCGGCTACGTCACGGCCTACGATGCGGACTCCGGCGAGCAGCTCTGGCGGACCTACACGGTGCCGGGTAATCCCGACGATGGCTTCGAAAGCGACGCCCTGGCGGCGGCCGCCGACACCTGGTCCGGATCGTGGTGGATCACGGGAGGGGGCGGCACGGTCTGGGACGCCATCGTCTACGACGACGAGTCGAATCTGGTCTATATAGGTACGGGTAACGGCGCGCCTTGGAATCGGGACCATCGGAGCCCGGAGGGAGGAGACAACCTGTACCTCTCCTCGATCGTCGCTCTCGACGGCGACACCGGTCTGATGCGCTGGTACTTCCAGTCGACTCCGGGTGACGATTGGGACTTCACCGCCACCCAGCCGATGATGCTTCTCGACCTCGAGATCGACGGACGGGAGCGTCGGACCATCGTCCAGGCTCCGAAGAACGGGTTCTTCTACGTCGTCGACCGGGTCACCGGCGACTTCATCTCCGCCGAGGCCTTCACCGACGATCTGACCTGGGCCACAGGGGTCGATCCCGAGACCGGCAGACCCATCGAGGTGCCCGCTGCCCGCTATGGGACCACGGGGCGCCCGGTCTGGCTTTCCCCGGGCCCGACCGGCGCCCACACGTGGCCGCCCATGGCGTGGAGCGAGCAGACCGGACTCGTCTACCTCCCGGCCAAGAACACGACCTTCTACTTCGAGATGACCTCCGACTTCGAGTACGAGGCCGGACGCTGGAACACGGGTACGCTCTTCAGAAGTGCGGACCGACCGCCTCGCCCCGAGTCGAACGGTCCACCCACGATGCTCGTCGCGTGGGACCCGGTGTCCCAACGGGAGGTCTGGCGATCTCCGGGAGGTGGCGAGAATGGCGGCGCACTGGCGACCGCGGGTGGACTCGTGTTCTGGGGGAGCGGACCGCGCCTGGTGGCCTTCGATGCGCGGTCGGGCGAGGAGTTGTGGTCGGCCGATGTCGGTCGGGGCACGGCGTCTCCGATCACCTGGGCTCTGGACGGTGTCCAGTACGTGACGATCGCCGGTGGGCGCGGCGCGACCTCGCGCGCATCCGATCCGCCGACGGTCTACACCTTCGCCCTCGACGGAGGGCGCTGACCTCTCGACCGCGGACTCGGTGACCACCTCCGGGGCTGAAGCCGCCACCCTCGCACGGCCTCGGTCGATCATACCCTTCCCAGGCGCCGACGCCCGTATTAAACTTTGCTTAATAAACAAAGCTTAAGAGGTGGGCATGGGACGGGAATACCTCGGTGAG
>JAUIKL010000221.1 GCA_030430625.1 Gemmatimonadota bacterium | reverse complement strand
CGGATCTCGACGCCGACACGGCTGCGGCCGGGTATCGAACCGCCAAGCTCTTCATCTGGGCGATGCCGATCCTCGGCTTCGTCGGGACCGTTCTCGGGATCTCCCTGGCCGTCGGTGGCTTCTCCGAATTCCTGACGACCAACCTCGACATCGAGGACGTGAGCCGGGTCACGAGCGAGCTCGGAAACGTGGCGTCCGGCCTGTCCTTCGCCTTCGATACCACCCTGCTCGGCCTGCTGGCCGGTCTGATTGCGAACGTGATGAGCTCGATCGTGCAGAAGCGGGACGAGCGCTTCTTCACCCGCCTGGACGAACTGGGGCTGAGCATCGTGGCCAACCGGAAGTCGGCTGCACCCGGCAAGGTGGCCCGCGCCACCGGGAGCCCGCTCCTGGCAGCCGACTTCGAGGCGTCGATGCAGACGCGCCTCGAGGAGATCGGCGCCCTCGTCGACCGGACCCGCAACGTGATGCAGGGTCTCAGCGAAACGTCTGCTCGGATGAACGCCGGCCTCAGCGAGTCGATGGCGAGTGTGCGGCAGAACGTCGAGCAGCTCAGTGCCAACGTGAAGGGTGTGGGGAAAGCATTGGAGGCGGATGCCGCGTCCCAGGCGAAGGTCGAGCAGGCCGTCGAGAAGCTGTCCGCGGCCATCGGGACCTTCGGCGAAGGGCTGGCCGACCTGCGCGCCGAGCAGGACCTGCTCGGCCCCGTCCTCCAACAGCTCGCAGGTCCGTTGGAGCTGCGGCTCGTACCGGGGCAGCGCGGTGGCCCTCCCGCGGACGATCGGGGTCGAGCCCGACGGGATGAACGGGGCTAGGCGCTCGAAGCGACACGTTTCGTCACCACGTCTGCTTCGCCTATGAGTCTGTCCGCCCTCGTCGTCGGCTACGGCCGCTTCGGTCGAGCCCTGGCCACGCTCCTGAACGAGTCCGGCCATACCGTCTACGCCGTCGACCCGACCGCCGAGGTCCCCACCGAGCTCGCCCTCCCGTCCGGGGGCGTGGGCGCGGTCGACATCGTCGTGTTGTGTGTGCCGGTCGTAGCCACCGATCGGGTGCTGTCCGACCTCGCGCCCGACCTCGGTCCGCGTCACCTCGTCATGGACGTGGCCAGCGTCCGCGCACCGGCGGAGGCGTCGATGCGCCGGGTCCTCGGATCCCGTGTGCCCTGGGTCGGCACGCACCCCCTCTTCGGCCCGTCGTCCCTGGCCCTCGGCGAGCGGCCGCTCCAGGTGGTGATCTGCCCCAACGATCTACACCCGGACGCGGCCGAACGCGCCCGGGACTTCTACACGTCGATCGGATGTGACGTGATCGAAGAGGACGCGGCCGAGCACGACCGGAGCATGGCGTACTCGCACGCGCTGGCCTTCTTCCTGGCAAAGGGGCTCCTCGACATCGACGCGACGCAGCGGACTCGCTTCGTCCCGCCGTCGTTCCGCTCGATCCTCCGCACCGTCGAAGCGGTGCGCTCCGACGCCGGGCACCTGTTCTACGCCATCGAGAGCCTGAACCCGTACTCGGCCGAAGCCCGGAGCGAGCTTCTGGCCGCCCTCGCTCGACTCGACGACGAGTTGCTCCGGGCTACCGAAACGGCGTCGCCCGAGGCGGAGGTCTTCGAGATCCCCGACCTCGGCCAGGCGGCCCCGGAGTTGAGGGAGACCCGCGAACTCATCGACGACCTGGACCGACGGCTGCTCCGGATCGTCGCGCAGCGCACCGAGTTGGCACTCCGCGCCGGTCGAGCCAAGTCGGCCCACCAGCTCCCGGTCCGAGACCCCGCACGAGAGCGGGCCGTCCTCCAGGACCGGAAGGCGTGGGCGGCCGAAGAGGGACTGGATGAAGCGCCGGTCGGCCGGCTCTTCGAAGAGCTGATGGCGCTGGCTCGTTCGGTGCAGGACCGCGCCGACTAGAGGTCGACGTCGACCGGTCTCGGAGGTTCGTACTCGCCGAAGTCTGCCGTGACGCGGCCCGCACACGGGAAGGTCACGACGAGAAGCGCGCACTCGGCCTCACGCGCCACCGCGAGCGCCACACTGCCCTGGCCGAGAGCGGTGCGCTGCCCGCTCAACTGCACCTCTCGTCCGTCCATTTCGACTTTGACCCAGGCCAGCCCCTCACGCTCGAGCGCACCCCGGATCGTCTTGTCCGCCCGGTGCTCCAGTCGCTCCGCCAGCGCCGTGCCGATGGCGAAGAGCATGCCCATCAGAACCAGCGCTGTGCCGATCCTCCAGATCGTCGCTTCTCGGCGAGCCGAGTTCATCCGATCGTCCTCCGTGTCGTCGTGAGTCTCCGCCCGCCGTTCGGCGGGTCATACTCACAGACCGAAGGGCGCGCCCGAGGTCACATGCGGCGGCTCGGGCCCCGCGGATCGTCGGCGCTCGTCCGGTCGGGCGCTCGCTCCCAGGCGGTCAGCCGACCGGCCGCGCGGCTACCACTTCGGCGCTTTCGAGAAGTGTCCTCTCCGTGGCCGTCCACCCCAGGCAGGGGTCGGTGACCGACAGACCTCGCTTCCGGGTGCCCGGATCGGCCCCGACGTTCTGTCGTCCGGTTTCGAGGTAGCTCTCGATCATCCAGCCCAACACGTGTGGGCTCCCGCCCCGTACCTGTTCGGCCAGCGACCGCATCACGTCCGGCTGCTGCTCCGGGTCCTTGGCGGAGTTTCCGTGCGCACAGTCGACCATGATCCGGGCGGGTAGGTCCCGGGAGTCGAGGCGCTTCGCGGCACGCCCGACCGAGTCGGCGTCGAAGTTCGGTCCGCGGGTGCCGCCGCGGAGGATCAGGTGACGGTCCGGATTCCCGGTCGTCTCGATCACCGCCACTCGACCATCGTGGTCCACGCCCAGGAAGTGATGGGCATGATCCGCCGCCTCCATCGCATCCAGCGCGATTTTGAGGCCCCCGTCCGTCCCGTTCTTGAACCCGACCGGCATCGAGAGGCCGGACGCCAGCTGGCGGTGGGTCTGTGACTCGGTCGTCCGGGCGCCGATCGCGGCCCATGTGACGAGGCCCGCGATGTACTGCGGGATGACCGGCTCCAGGAACTCAGTTCCGGCGGGGAGCCCGATCTCCGTGACGTCGAGAAGGAGCTTTCGGGCCATCCGGAGCCCTTCCGCCATGTCCCCGGTGCCGTCGAGATGGGGGTCACTGATCAGCCCCTTCCACCCCACCGTCGTCCGTGGCTTTTCGAAGTAGACCCGCATGACGACGAAGAGCTCGTCCGCAACGCGGTCGGCCAAGCGCTTCAGCCGCTCCGCATACTCGATCGCAGCGTCGGGATCGTCGACGGAACAGGGGCCGACGATCACGAGAGGACGTGTGTCCTCACCGGCCAGTTGGCGCCGGACGACGTCCCGCGCCGAGGCCACGCGGCCCTCCAGCTCGTCGGAGATCGGGAGTTCGGTGCGGAGCTCGTACGGCGAGGGCAGTGGCGCTGCGCCCCGGACATGCTCGTCTCGGATTCGGTAGTTCATGCGAAGGATGTTGTCGATTTCCCGGGCCGAGGTCGAGGGGACCCGATCACCTCACCGATATACCTGAACAACAATTGTACAAATGCTGGACATGTACGGTATTTGTCGCCATAATACCTGGACACAAGCTATACACCGCGGGCCTCGATCGGGGCCCCACGCCCGGAGTCCGACCATGCCACGACCTCCATCGCCCCAGGCGGACGCAGCCCGACGGAGCATCCGACTGGCCAAGGCGCTCTTCCTCACCGCCGCCTTCGCCTCCTTCCTTCTCTCGGTCGCGCTCTGGTTCAGTGGCGATCGGGAGCGCGGCCTCTTCGTCGGCATTTGGGTCCCGTCCATCTGTTCCGCGGGCGCCCTCCTCCTGGCCGGAGGCCGACATGAGTGACTCCCTGCTCTTCGCCTTCGGCTGTGGCGTCACCTTCCTCTGCCTGGCCGCGGGGTACATTCTGGCTCGAGCCGACGCCGCGCCGTCACCGGTCCGCGTGGCCGTTCACCCGGACGACCAGGAACAGCGTCCACGGGCCGTGTCGTGAGCACGCCGAAACGAGTCCTCGTCACCGGTGCGACCGGGTACGTAGGTGGCCGCCTCGTTCCGCGTCTACTCGACGCGGGTCATCACGTGAGGGTCCTCGCACGGGACCCGTCACGCGTGGCGACCCGCGCGTGGGCCGATCGGGTCGAGGTCGTTCAGGGAGACCTACAGGACCCCGACTCCCTCGAGCGTGCGCTCGACGGCCAGGACATCGCCTACTACCTCGTCCACTCGATGTGCGCGGGGGACGACTTCGCCGAGCAGGACCGACGGGCCGCAACCAACTTCGTGCGAGCAGGCCGTCACCTCGAGCAGGTCATCTACCTCGGAGGCATCCTCCCGAGCGCCCGGCCCGAGACCCTCTCCGAGCATCTGAGCAGCCGCGCCGAGATCGGTGAGATCCTGCGCGCCGAACTTCCGACGACCGAACTGCGCGCCGGCCCCATCATCGGCGCGGGCTCCGCTTCATTCGAGATGGTTCGGTACCTGACCGAGCGGCTCCCCGCGATGATCGCTCCGAAGTGGATTCTCAACGACGTTCAGCCCGTCGCCGTCGACGACGCTCTGTCCTACCTGGCGGCCGCCCTCGGTCGGC
>JAUIKL010000220.1 GCA_030430625.1 Gemmatimonadota bacterium | reverse complement strand
TGTCCTGCACCGAGACGATGGCCGAGTCCAGTGCCGTCCAGAAGACGGTGGCGGATGTCGAATCCGTGGTCTCGACGACGGCGGAGAGCGGGGCCGAGGCACCCTCGGCCAACGTCTCGGGCCAGATCTCGGCGGTCACCGACGTCACGTAGTGGTTCGCGAAGGGACCGCGAAGGACGGGGACGTCGAGAGAGTCCACGAGTGCCCCCGCCGACACGTTGAGCGGTCCGGCGATGCCGCTGAACTGGACCTCCTCCGGGCCCTCCACCGTGGCCAGGAGGAGCACCCAGAGGCGCACGTCGATGCCGGGATCCGGGGGGGCCGACACCGTGAGTTCGACCGGCCACTCCTCGGCGTTCGGATCGACGTCGATCTCGTTCTCACCGATGGTGACGCCGTCGGAGACGCGGGTGGCCCAGATCCGGATCCGATCGACGGGCCGCGCGCTCGCGTCGGCCGGCGAGGGAATCAGCGCCGGCTGGATCGGGAGGAAGAGGTCACGGGCCCCCCCGAGGCCGGTCGGGTCGTCTGTGCGTACACACGACAGCATGAGTACGGTCGCGACGACGGGCGTCCACAGAATTCGACGTCGATTCGGCACGTGCAGGGAGGCGGGTTCGGTGGGGTGGCGATCTAGATGCGACAGAAACGATACGGTCCTGCCCCGGAAATCGACAGTCGGGAACAGGCCGCGGTCGCGACCCTTCAACCAGGCTCCGGGTCGTGGGCCCGAAGGTTCGGGTCTCAGTCGATCGGCGCCGGCTCGGATGTCGAGGGTCGGCTGGCCTTCATCGCGGCGGCCGCGGCGGCGTATCCCCCGCCTGCGGCGTCGACGAAGTGGAAGTGCGAGCCCTTCCGTTCGTCGATGACGCACGTCATCAGGGCGCCGCCGGCCACATGGATGCCGTAACGCGCGACATTCCCACTGGACAGGTTCGCCAGGAAACGCTCGAGCCGCTCCCGCTGCTCGGGTGTGCCGGACAGCACGAAGCGGAGGACGCCGTCGAACTTCCGAAAGTCGGTGTTGGCGATGAGTTCCCTGCGATACCTCGGCCACTCGAAGTCGCCGGCTCGGATCCCGAACGTCATGAGGAGCCAACCGGCCGTGACCCAGAGTCGTTGTCTGACCCGACCGAACCACCGAGCCCGGGGTGGATCGCGCCAGTCACGCACGGCGGACTCGTGGGTCTGTTCCGGACCGGTCAGGGCCACTCTGAGTCCGGATGCGTTGACGGGGCGACACGCGGCATCGTCGCCGTAGATCTCCCTTGTCTGTTCCATGACCCAACGGAAGAGCGTGAGGTGATCCTTCGCTGCCGGACCGGCTTCGACGATCACCGCGACCGTCTCTCCCCCCGGAGAGGGGATCTCCTTCCACCGACACTCGAGCCCGCCGAAGTCGACGTCGGCGCCGGCGTCGGCGGTCACCGTGAACTCCGCCGGTAGCTGTCCGCTCTTCAGCTGCGCCTCCACCCAGTCGGCGCCTCCCCCGAAGAGGGCCGCCTGGACGTAGTGCTCGGAGACTTGTTGGCGGGCCACGAGCACCTCGAGCGAGTGCCCCCGCACCCATTCGATCGGCACCACGGCGGCCCGCAGGTCGAGCCCGAACCCTCGCTCGGCCATGGCCACGGTCCCGGCGAGCGCCGAACGGGCCGCCTCGTGGAGGGGGCCGGGCACGAGGACGACCGCACCGTCCCCCCCGAAGACGTAGGGGAGCTGCATCGGCTTCGCCACGTTGCGCAGAGCGGTGATCGCGGCCACGCCGACGGTGTTCACCGCCTTGTACTTCCCCTCTGCGATGGCCGAGGTCGATCCGGCGATGTCCGCGCAGGCGATGTACCAGTCGTTGGGCGCGGGCCTGTACACGTCGGGGTGCGCGAGCTCCTCGAATCCGTGGACCGCTGGGATGGCTGCGTAGAAGTCCAGTGTCATGAAACGAAGAACCCCCCGCCGACCGGGGCCCCGAGGGCCCGATCGACGAGGGGTGACTCGTCGGAGATGCCTACACCCACCCCTTCGATCGGAAGTCCTTGATCGTCGATGCCCACCGATCCATCTCGTTCGGGAGCCCGAAGGAAAGGCGGTTGTGATCGAGCATCGGCGGGAAGTTCCGACCGACGAGGAGGCCTTCGGCTGCCATCCGCTCCCGGTAGGTCGGGAGGTCACCGTTGATCCGGTGCATGATGAAGTTCGTGTTCGTCGGGAGGTAGTCGAGTCCGAGCTCGTCGAGCGTCGTGTGGACGATGTTCTTCGCTTCCTCGTTGACCGCGATCGAGCGGGCCACGATGCCCTCGTCCTGCAGTGACGCGACCGCGGCGGCTCCCGCCAGAACGTTCGGACTGTTCTGGATCGAGTGCTCCTGCAGGCGTGCGGCGGTCGTCGGGTGGGAGACCGCGAAGCCGAGTCGAAGGCCGGCCATTCCGAAGATCTTCGAGAAGGTACGAATCACCACGACGTTCGGCTTCTGATCGATCCACTTCAACGTGTCCCAGTACCGGTCGTCGGTCACGTACTCGAGGTACGCCTCGTCCATCAGGAACGTCGTCGTTTCCGGGGCCTCGGAGATCCACGCGTCGATGTCGGCCGACGAGGTGATGGTGCCCGTCGGGTTGTTCGGGTTGCAGAAGTACACCACCGAGGGACGCTTCATGGACAGCTCGCGCATCTGCTGCACGTCGTGCTGGTAGTCGGCCAGGAGCGGAACCGTCTGAACCTCGAACGGCATCGTGTCCTGGTAGTCCATGACGTCCTCGAACGTCGGCGCCGCTGCGATCAGCGGGGTGTTCGGTCCCTGGAACGCCTGCGTGCAGATCTGCAGGATCTCGGTGGAGCCGAAGCCGAGCGTCAGGTTCTCCGTCTCGACCCCGAGGTACTGGGCGAGCGCCTGGAGCACCTCACCGCGACGACCGCCGTACCGGTTGGACTCGACAATGGCCTCGATGATCGCTTCACGGGCGGCGGGTGATACACCGAGGGGGTTCTCGTTCGAGCTGAGACGGATGTCCCCGTTGGCCATGGTCTTGCCCGGCGCGAAACCGGGCGCACGGTCCAGGAGAGCGCCGAGGGAGGCGCCACTGCCAGCGATACCGGCCAGTCCAGCGGCCATTCCGGACGTTACGAAGCCTCGGCGATCCATCACTCCTCCTCGTTGTGGTGCGGGATCGCGCAATCTGGGCGCCGCCGAGCGACACCGAAAGGGCGCCCGCCCGGCCGTCGGGCGTCAGACGTTGAAGCGGACGTGCATGATGTCCCCGTCTCCGACGATGTACGTCTTACCCTCGACCTGGAGCTTCCCGGCGTCCTTCACCGCGGCCTCGGATCCATACTCCGTGAAGACCTCGTACGGAGTGACCTCCGCGCGGATGAAGCCCCGTTCGAGATCGGAGTGGATCTTCCCCGCTGCGTGCTGCGCATCGGTGCCTCGACGGATCGTCCACGCGCGCACCTCGTCCGGACCGACCGTGAAGAACGAAATGAGGTCGAGGAGGCCGTACGCCGTGCGGATGAAGCGATCGAGGGCCGACTCCGTGAGGCCGAGATCCTCGAGGAAGGCCATCTGATCCTCGGGCTCCATCCCGGCGATGTCGGCTTCGATGCTGGCGCACAGGGTCAGGCCGGCTGCGCCCATCCTTCCGAGAAGCTCCTCGAATTCCTCCGACAGGGGCTCGGCTGCCCGCTCTTCGCTTCGGTTCACGGCCACCAGCAGGGGACGATCGGAGAGGATCCCGTAGCCCTTGAAGTACTCGCGGTCGAGCGCGCCCTCATCGAGCGTTCGGAGCGCTCGGTCCGCCTCGAGGGTCTGCTGAGCGAGTTCGAAGGTGGCGATCTCCCGGGCGTCCGCCCGCTCCTTCCGCGCGCGCTCCAGCCGCTTCTCGACCGCTTCGAGGTCGGCGAAGACACACTCGGCGTGGAACGCTTCGAGGTCGGTCAGCGGGTCGGGGTCGCCGGCCAGAGCCGGGTTGTCGAAGTCCCGGACCACGAGGCACAGGGCCTCCTGATCCCGGATCTGCTGCAGGCCGCGGGGGGAGAGCCCCTTCTTGTCCGATCCGTGCTCGCCCGGAACGTCGCAGAACGACATCTCCGCGTACGTCGTCTTCTTCGGGTCGAAGATTCCCGAGAGTGCGTCGATGCGCGCGTCGGGCACACGCACGGATCCGAGCCGGACCTCACCGCCGAAGCCGACGGGGACGTCGAGCCCGGTCATCGTGTTGAACACCGTCGTTTTGCCGGAACCGGCGAAGCCGACCAACCCGATCTTCATGGAACCTCAGGGGCGCACGTGGACGTCGAAGAGCCGCCAAGTCTAACCAAAAGCCCCATCCGATCGGAGCCCGTCCGTGTGCCGGAGAGACGGTCGATCACCGGCCGCCACGAGGCGACCGGTGATCCCGTCGACGTCGGTGAAGCGTGCCCTAGGCCTCGCCGACCATCAGGTTCTCGCCCTCGCTCCGTGCGATGACCGCCGAGCAGGTGAGGTCACCCGTCACGTTCACCGAGGTGCGGATCATGTCGAGGATCCGGTCGACACCGAGGATCAAGGCGATCCCGGCCTGGACGTGCTGCCCCATGCCGACCGAGTTGAGGACGATGATCAGGGTGATGATCCCGGCC
>JAUIKL010000219.1 GCA_030430625.1 Gemmatimonadota bacterium | reverse complement strand
ATCGTGCTGGCCGTCGGCCCCTGCCCCGTCGCGCCGTTCGCGGCTCCACCGCGCACCTGAACGTGCTCGCGCCGGTCCGTGCCGTCCCACCGCATCGAGATCAAACCGGTTCCCCCCTGGGTGGCGTAGATCCGGTCCGACCCCTCGACGAAGTGCGGCCGGTTCAGCCCCGAGACGGCCGTAAGAAGCGTAGCCGCGCCCCCGCTGGCCGGCACGGAGACGAGCTCCACCGCGCCGCGCGGCACACCCTGGGTCAGCGCTTCCTCGTACGCCCTCTGGGGCCCGCGGATGGCCACCACCTGGTTCCCGTCCGGAGCCCATACCGCCTGCGTGTAGAAACCGGGTTCCGTCGTGAGGCGGGTCACGTTCGCCCCGTTGTTCCGGGCGGTGTGCAGATGTCCACCCTCGGCGTCCGAATACGTCGAGAAGACGATCCGTTCGCCGTCCGGGGACCACGCGGGCATCGCACTCATGGCCTCACCGTCATCCACACGGCGCGGCTCACCGTCCGGCAGGTCGACGATGTACACGTCGCCCATGAGCCCGAAGGCCATCCGCTCTCCGTCCGGCGACGGGGCCAGGTCCCGGATCTGCTTGGCCACGAAGGTCGGCGAATCCGAGATCGGATACTCGAAGTTGACCTGCGGTCCCATCGGGAGCTCGACGTCGACCGAGAAGGGGATCTCGATCGGCGCGGAACCATCGACCGGCACCCGCCAGATGCGGCCGCCGTAGAAGGTCACGACCTCCCGCGAGTCGGGCGTGAAGCTCATGCCGGGGTAGGCGTCACGCGCCGCTCTCGACTCCTGTTCGTCCCGCTGCACCGGGAAGGCCAGCCACCGCTCCTCACCCGTGGTGAGGTCCCGGATACGCAGGCCTGTGTCCGCAACGTGACGGCTGCCGTACACGAGCCACCGACCGTCCGGTGACAGCGTCGGTCGGAAAGCACCGCCGTACCGGCCGGAACGCGACGACTGCTCCCCCGTCTCGCGGTCGTACACCCACAGCTGGTAGTCGCGGCCCGGCGAGTTGTAGACCCAGGTCCCCGTCCGACGCCCGTACCAGATGTACCGGTCGTCGTCCCCGAAGGCCGCGCCGGTCGTCCGTGCGTTGGCCGGGTCCTCGATCAGCTGCACACCACTGCCGCCTCGGCGGTGGTACATCCAGAGCTTGCCCTGCCCCGGGTTCTGGCGCGTCGCCACGATGTAGTCCCCGTCGGGCGTCCACTCCGGAGACTGGTATGCCGAGTTCTCGCCCGACGTGATGCGCACGGTATCCGCGCCGTCGACGGAGATCGTCCAGATCCCGTCACCGCCGCTGCGATCACTGACGAAGACGACCGTCTGTCCGTCGGGGGAGAAGCGGGGCTGGCCGTCGAAGGCCATGCCCTGGGTCAGAGGAGTGGCCGATCCCCCCGAGAAGGGCATCGTGTACAAATCCCCGAGGAGATCGAAGACGATCGTCTCACCGTCGGGGCTGACGTCCAGTGAGATCCACGAGCCTTCGGTGAAGGTCTCCGACAACGTCCACGTCGGCGTCAGCGGCAGACCCTCTTGAAGCCGCTCGGTCACTTCGTCGACGTCGTCCGCATCCTGGGCCGCGGCGGGGACGACATTCCCACCGATCGCCACTGCCAGTCCGACTACCCACACGACACGATTCCACCGCCTCATGGCGCTCTCCCTCTCTTTCGCTTTGGAGCGACGGCCCCCTCGGACCGTCCGCGGAGAAGATCGTCGCGGGATGCTCTCGTGGCTACCGGGCCTCACCCCCTGTACAGCTTCGCGCGACCCTGTCACGTTGCCGCGAGACCGACGCCGAGGAGCGGACAATGAGACGAGTAGTTCGAGGAACGACCCTGCTGGGGCTGGGTCTGATCGCGATGGCACCCTTCGGGTGCGATGCCCAGCAACGAGCACAGCAGCAGCGTAGCCGGGAGCCGCAGCTCCCGCCGCCCTCGATCACCGAGTACAAGCCGCAGTCGACTCTGGTCGTCCCGCAGCACGAAGTGCCCCGCGCGCGATTCCCGGTCGTCGACATCCACGGCCACCCGCCTACTCTCGACAACCGCGAGACCATCGAAGAGGTCGTCCGGGAGATGGATCGGCTGAATATCGGCGTCATGGTGCAGGCACGTCCTTCGTCCGGAGAACGACTGCGCTCCCAGATCGAGGCCGTCCGAGAAGCCGGGTACGAGGACCGCTTCGTCTTCTTCGCATCCCTCGACCTCGACAACATCGAAGAGGGCTCGGGTGCGCGCATCGCTGCTCAGCTCGAAGAGGACGTGGCGGCGGGAGCGGTCGGCATCGGCGAGATCAGCAAGGCGTTCGGCCTGGCCAACCGTCGAAGTGACGGCACACTGCTGGCCATGGACGACCCCGAGCTCGACATCGTTTGGGAGACCGCCGGCCGGCTCGGCATCCCCGTCTTCGTGCACACCGCGGACCCACCGGAGTTCTTCGAGCCGCTCGACTACACCAATGAGCGGTGGCTCGAGTTGGCCATCTTCCCCAACCGACGCTTCATGGACGCGGAGCGCTTCCCCTCCTTCGACGAGCTGATGGAAGCGCGGAACCGGATGATCATGAAGCACCCCGAGACGACGTGGATCCTGGCGCACATGGGGTGGCACACGGCCGATCTCGCGAGGCTCGGGGAGATCTTCGACGCCCACCCGAACGTGCTGGGTGAAGTCGGCGCCGTTCTGTACGACCTCGGCCGCCAGCCCCGCTTCGCGGCGGAGTTCTTCGAGAAGTACCAGGACCGCATTCTCTTCGGAAAGGATTCGTTCGCTCCCGACGAGTACCCCTACTACTGGCGGGTCTTCGAGACGGCCGACGAGTACTTCGACTACTACCGGGACTACCACGCCTTCTGGAAGCTCTACGGCATGGACCTCTCCGACGACGTTCTGCGTTCGCTCTACTACCAGAACGCGCGTCGGATCATCCCGGGTCTCGAGTCGGCGGCGCTGCCTTCGAACTGACCCGGCGGGGCGCCCACCGTCCGCATCGGACGATGAGCGCCCCCACATGCGGTCAGCGACGTACGGCCGACAGCGCTCGTTCGCGGTCGTTTCGGCTCAGGTCGTCCGTCAACTCGATGTACCGATCCCGCTCGGCACCTTCGAGGCGGTAGAGCCGGGCCAGATTCATCAGCACCATCGCGCGCTGGTGTCCCGACTCGATTCCGGACGCGGTCTCCAGGACCGCCTGGATCCCCTCACGGTTCAGCGTCTCGTCCTCGAGGACCAGGGTCAGCGTCGTCGCGAGCTGGTGGTCCGAATCGAGCCCGCGCGCGACCTCGAGCACGTCCTGCAACTCGCGACTCGACAACTCCTCGCGCAACACCAAGCGTTCGAGGATGACCGCACGTTGGTGATCGGAGTCGACCCGGTTGGCCATCGTCAGCACCAGGTCCAGGTGCTCTCCGCTGAAGTCCGCGCGTTCGATCACCGCCTCGGTCGTGGCGGCCATCTGGTGATCGGACTCGAGTCGTGCGGCGCTCCTCAGGTAGGCGGTCAGTTGCTCGCCTTCGAGAGGGTACTCGGCGCCGACACGCTGAAGGATCGTCGCCCGGGTGTGATCCGAATCGAGTCCCTCGGTCATCTGGAGCACTGCCACCACCTCGGCATCCGTGAGTCGCCCGTTGTCGAGGAAGGCCTCGAGGACCAGCCCGTGGTTGTGGTCGGACTCGATCGTCTCGAGCGCACGGAGAAAGGAGGCCCGGCTCGCCGCAGCCATCCGACCCGAGGACGCGACCTCCGCGAGGACCATCCCCAGGTTGTGATCCGATTCGATCGTGCTGGCGCTCTCGATGACATCGTCGATCTGGGCCGGGCTCAACTCCGAACGAAGGAGGGCCTGGAGGACCCGGGTCTTCTGGTGGTCCGACTCGATTTCCTCGGCCGCGCGCAACATCGGGCCCTGGAAAGCCGGCTGGAGCCCGGCGGTCTCCACGACCGCGAGCAGCAGTTCGCCCGCACCGTGGTCGGACTCGACCTCCGCCGCGAAGTCGATGATCTGAGCGTACTGCTCCTCCTCCAGCCGCTCCATCTCCATCAGCAGCTCGAGGTAGGTCGCGACGACGTGGTCGGAGTGCAGCTCCGCGACCTCGTCGAAGACCCGATCCGGGCCACCCTCGGACAGGAAGCGGCGCACGCGCGACTCGGCGTTGAGGGTCGTGTGTCGAAAGAGCTCCGGCAGCACGGTCGCGATCCAACGATCGGCCTCCGCGCTCCACTCCACTTCGTCCCCGTCCACCCAATACCGTCGCTCGATCCCGTCCCTCGTGCCTTCGAAGCGCGCACGCCTCTGGTCCCGCCCGACACGTTCCTCGACATCGAAGCGAGCGCCTCGGGCCATCGAGACGATGCTGCGGTCATCGTCGGCAAAAACGACGCGACCGTCGATGTCGACTTCGACCCGGCAGTCGTCGGTCTCCCACCGGATCCGCATCTCCTCGTCGTCACGGCTCGTGCTCACCGAGCGGATGCCGTCCTCCGCGAAGGCGCACAACTCCTGACTCTGATCGATCCGACGGGGCGTCACGGAGGGCATCCACCGCGCTCCCGCCGACGCCATCCGCAGCGGCTCCGGCCACCCCGCAGATGGCGGTTCCGCGATCGGGTCCGACACACCGAGCGGCGCCCGCTCCGGATTCGGGAACGGCTCCG
>JAUIKL010000218.1 GCA_030430625.1 Gemmatimonadota bacterium | reverse complement strand
AGACCCGAAGCTGCGAGGGCCACCGCGAGGTGATGGACCCGCGAGCGAAGAATTCGATGGCTCAGGCTCATAGTTCGACACCTCCACCCGTCGAGCAGGAGATCACTTCGATGTTCGTGACCTCGAGGGTGTCGAGGTCGTAGGTGATGAGCGCCGTGCAGACGAAACCACCGGACTCCTGCACGGTGCCGGTGCGTCTCCCTTCTCGACGGTTGCACTTCCCGGAGACGGGACGGGCGGTGCTGCTCCGCGACACACCACCCCAGGTCGGGGCGCCGCGGGCCTGGTACAGGCCCCACCAGGCCCGGTGCGTTGCGCTGCCGCGAGCCGAGAAGCCGCAGCCCGCGTCGATGAAGAGATAGTTCTCGAGCAGAATCGGACGAACGAGCCCCAACTGCAGGAATCCGGGCACGTACTGCTGGATCTCCGCATCCTGGGTCGCTGCATGGGCGCCCCCCATCGTGACGTGGAGCGTCGACTCGATCCGCCCGTAGTTGGAGTTGTACTCGTGCTCACTGACCAGCGAGGCAAAGTCCGCACCGATGTGGGCTCGACTCTTCCAGCGGTATACACCCTGGAACGCGTACGAGAGCGGGTCGTCCGCCTTGGCGGGTCCACCCGCACTCACCTGCTCCGTCGAGTCGACGACGAACGTCGATTGCACCAGGTCGGCCTGTCGGAGCCGGGGGGCGGCGATGGCTACCGTTCCGTCCGTCCAGGCTTCGAGGGGGGAGGGCTCGCTCTCCTCGCAGCCGAGCAGCGCGAGGGCGAAGAGGATCGTGGGGCCGGCTCGTAGCCGCGACCGAAGTGTGGTGTTCATCTGACCTCCAGGACGAAAGAGAGAGAACCTGGATGGGGTCAGCAGCGAACCCTCAGCGGCAGGAGAGAGACATCCGGATCATGAAGCTGCGGACAAAAGCGGGCTGCGGGGGGAACTGGGCCTCGGGACCGACGAGGTCGATCGCGACCTCCTGTTCACCCGGAGTTGCCGAACGGACGACGGCTCTGAAGGGTCCGTCGAAGGGGTACGGCGAGTCGGCACGGACGAGGCCACCGGAGTCGAGGGCCACGAACGTGAGGTACGGGGCTCCGTCGGCACCTGTCCTCTGCATCAACCAACTGGCGTCGAACCCCGGAACCGAGAGTGCAACCAGGTCCTGAGTCCAGCCGTCGACGCTGATGAACGGGCGATCCGTGCCCGGTTCTCCCACCATCAGGCGAAACAGTCCGTCGGCACCGACGCGAACGGCGAGCGCGTTACCCGAGGTCGACCAGACCGGCGCCTGAGCTTCGGCGTCCGGCGCATCCACGACGACTCCGAAGTCCGGCCCGCCGGGGAAGTGGCTGATGTGGAGGACGGGTGGCTCGCCGACGGCCCCCCAGCCGGCCTCGGCCAGGACCGATCCCCCGTCGGTATCGGCCAGGCCCAGGCCGCCTACTCCACCGACCCCGACCTGACGAGACGACCACACCCCGCCTTCGCGCGTGAAGAGGACCGTCTTCGAAGTGGGCCCCACGCTCGCAGCGAAACCGACGTCCGCGCCCGCCCCCGTCGAACGCACGTTGGACACCAGTCCGACGGATGGAACGGTGTGGCCCTCGTGGTCGGGGAGCGGCTCTACGCCGGTCCACGAGCCGTCGACGAGGTCGCCTACGTGGGGTTGCCGATCAACCGACACTCCGTCGAACCCCACGGTCTCGACATCGAAGAGAACCACGAGATGGTCTGCGCCTACCCGCACAGCTCGCGCGAAGGCGGCCGCTCCGGGAACGGGTGGGTTCGGAATCGGCTCGACGCCGGCATCGTGCACCCGAACCCCGAAGAACGGACGCTGATCGTCCAACTCACTTCGGGTTTCATCGATCCGCCAGAGGTAGGTCGGATGGCCGAGCAGGAGCGCCTCGGTCCCGTCCCGCTCGTAGAAGCGTGGCTCGACGTACACGGAGCGACCGTCGTCGAGATGCAGGTGTTGGCGATCGGTTTCGGAGAGGGTGCATACGTCCGTTCGTAGCTGAGCCGTCCCCTTCGTCGGTACGACGAGGACGAGCATGGAGAGGACGAGCAGAGGGCCGAGGATCCGGTGCAGAGAGGTCATGCAGCCAATCTGAGTCGACCCGGAGCATCGTCCCATGTCGATTTGGGACATCGGGTCCCGGAGCTTGTTGACCCCCCTGTGGGCGAAGCTAGATTTGGGGCCGCGCGGGAGTAGCTCAGTTGGTAGAGCATCAGCTTCCCAAGCTGAGGGTCGCCGGTTCGAGCCCGGTCTCCCGCTCTGGTGAAAAACGAAGCGCCGCACATCCCGGACGGGTGTGCGGCGCTTCGTCGTTGTCGGGAGAGCCAGGTCAGCCGCTAGGGATCCCGGCCTCCGGCCACGGCAGCCTGCAACTCGGCAACCAGCCGCTTCTCGAGGACCCCCTTCGACGAGCACGGGAGGTCGGCCCCGGACACGTTTCGCGGCCTCGCGACCCCGGTCACGAGCACGGTGACGTTCGTTCCGCCGCCGGGCGCGCGGAGCAACTGGGCCATGAAGGTCATCTGGACGTCACGTTGGTCGGCATACGGCCCCCCATGATCGTTCCCGCACTCCAGGAAGGTCGACAGCCTGTCGCCCTGGATTCGCCGCGGCCGGAACCGGGGATTTCCAGCGATCCACTGATCGGCCTTCACCTCGGTGACCTCGACGCCCATCCCTTCGAATGCGGGTTCCAGGTGAGGCCACACGTCGGCCTCGGTGGCCGCGATCACCTCTTCGTATTGGCTCTGCGGCGTGTACAGCTCGACGTTCTGGACTCCGATCGATTCGATGGCGATCCGCCCGGTATCCTGCCGAGGGGCTCCCCCCGAAGTGGTAGCGCACCCGGCCAGCACCGCCGCCGTCACGAGCCCTCCGAGTCGGCGTGTGGCCCTGCCCTTCCCTGTCGTTTCTCGCTCACCCATGAGCATCCCTCTCCCCCCGATGTGCGCGTATCCTACGCCGTCGGCTTACACCGGATCCCGAACGGAGGTCCCGAAACGGCCCGTCCGTGTGGCGCGACACGGTGGCCCGTTCGGCCTCTTCAGCCCTCCCCGAGTCGTCGCAACTCGACCCGGCGATTCACCTCCCGCCCCTCCGGCGTCGCGTTGTCGGCAATGGGCTCGTCCGGCCCCATCCCGAGGGCTTCCAGGCGATCCTCTCCCACGCCGCGCTCGACGAGGAAGCGGACCACAGATTCCGCTCGGTTCTGGGACAGTTGAGTGTTGAAAGCAGGGTTCCCGGACGAGTCCGTGTGCCCCACGACCTGAACCCGGACGTCCGGCGCGCCCACGAGGGCCTGCGCCACGAGGTCCAGAACCGTTCGCGCGTTGGACGTCAGCTCCGCAGAACCCGACTCGAAATTGACCCCTTCGAGGAGCACGGCCTCCGAGTCGTCCTCGAAGAGGATCGGGCAGCCCCTTCGGTCGACCTCGACACCGGCATCGGTACCCGCACAACGATCGTCCTCGTCGAAGACACCGTCGCCGTCCTCGTCCACACGGCACCCGGACGGGTCGACCGAAACCCCCGCAGGAGTCCCAGCGCACGCGTCGAGCTCTTCGGGGACGCCGTCCTCGTCGCTGTCGACCCGGCATCCCGCCACGGTGACCGCCACGTTGGCCACCGTGCCCGGACACGCGTCGTCATCGTCGAAGACCCCGTCCCCGTCCGAATCGACCCGACAGCCTCGATCGTCCACCCGAACGGCAAACGGCGTGGACGGGCACCGGTCGGCTTCGTCGAAGATCCCGTCGCCGTCACCGTCCAGCCGACAACCCGATGCGTCGACGCCGACGCCGCCGGGCGTCGCCGGACAGGCGTCGAAACGGTCGGGCACGCCGTCGGTATCCTCGTCGCGCGGCCGCGAGTTCGGGGTCACCCGCACCCCGGTGGCCACGAAGATCGAACTGACTTCCTCGGGCCTTCGGTCGGTCTCGGTCTCGGCCGTGAACCGGTCGAGTCGGTACCCGATCGCCAGGTACAGCGGCAGCTGAGGGAATTGGTAGCTCAGTCGTGTCTCCGCGTCGCCGCCCCCGCCGCGGGTGAAGTCTCCCGTGCCGCTGACGGTCGGATACCAGCCCAGTGTCGCCTCCGCCGTGAGCCCGGTCCTGCCGATCGGGTAGGCCGATCGAACCCCGAGTCGGCCGTAGTTCCAATCTCGCCGACCGAGAGCTCCCGACAGGGCGCGCCGACCGATTCCCACTTCACCTCGAATCAGGTCGGGCCCGAAGCGCAGTTCCACCGACCCCGAAGCGACCTCGCCGGCAGCGATGGGGTGTTCGTCGGAACGAAAGCGCGCGCTGGCTCCCCGGGCGCCGATTCCAAACCACCCCCGGCGCACCTGAAGCTCGAGCCCGCTCATGGTCGACGTCGAGGTTCCGATGTCACCGGAGAACGCGGCTGCTCGCCTCGACGTGGAGCCGAGAATGCCAGCCTGGGCAGACCAGTTCTGTGCGACGGCAGGCGTTGCGCCGATCAACAAGTAGACGAGTGCGCAAGTCGTGGCGGATCGCATTACGGCCCCCCGATCGGTTCGAGCGTAATCACGTACTGGAGCTCTCGAGCACGCCTCGCGTTCTCGAGGCGGGCGGACCGGACCGAGCGCTCATGGGCCGCGCGGAGAGCATCGTTGTGCGCGCGGTTGTCCGGGAGATCTCGACCGCCGTCCATCACGACGGCGGCCAGCGTGGCGAGGGACAATGAACCGGCAA
>JAUIKL010000217.1 GCA_030430625.1 Gemmatimonadota bacterium | reverse complement strand
GCCACCTGACCCGTCTGTGCGGCGACCGCGCTTGCGGACACCCCCACAGCCACGGCCAGTGCGAGGGCTGTCGCGAACGACGCCCTCAGCAGTTGTTGCGGCGCTGTAGCGATACGCCTCATTGCACACCTCCTCCCATACAGGAATCTCCAGTTGGCATGCGCCGGACGCTGCGGGCGGGGTTCCGCTCACGGCCCACCGTAGACCGTGAACGCGGACGGGTCCTGCGCGATGTGCCGCCACTCATAACGGCCGGTCGGACAACCGGCAAGCGGATCGTTCCACACCACACTCCACGTAAGTGCCCACCCCATCACACGATGCTCCGGCACATCTATCAGTACGATCTTGGAGTGTCGAAGTGACAGAGAGGTTGCGACCGCGAGCGCGTTCCGTATCCGCACGATCCCTGAAGACGCGGCGCGATCCGGGAACCGGGGATGGATACGGAGCGGGGCGTAGGGGCGCCTACGGACGAAAGACTATGCGCGGCGCGGCTTCCCGTTGGTGGCGCGCTGCGGTCCGGGTACCTTTCTGCGCACCCAACCGCGCACCCAGGTGAGCAGTGTGATCGATATCCAGCGAAGGCATTCGGTGGCCGTCGACGTCGCCGGCGTTCGGATCGGCGGGGACGCTCCGATCGTCGTGCAGTCGATGACGAACACCGATACCGCGGATGTAGCGTCCACGGTCGAACAGGTGGCGTTGCTGGCGGACGCCGGCAGCCAACTCGTTCGCGTCACCGTCAACAACGACGCCTCGGCACAGGCCGTTCCGGAGATCGTCGAGCGCCTGCACCGAGACGGGTACGACACGCCGATCGTCGGGGACTTCCATTACAACGGCCACCTGCTTCTGACGAAATACCCCGACATGGCCCGGGCGCTGGCGAAGCTCCGGATCAACCCCGGCAACGTCGGAACGAAACATCGGGACGCGAACTTCACCCAGATCGTCGAGGCGGCGATCGAGTACGACAAGCCCGTCCGGATCGGGGTCAACTGGGGATCGCTCGACCAGCGTCTTCTGACCGAGATGATGGACGAGAACGCGGCCAGCTCGGACCCCAAGGGCGCCAAGGAAGTCCTGCTCATGGCGCTCGTCGAGAGCGCACTCCGTTCCGCGGCGCTCGCCGAAGAGATCGGTCTCGGGCACGACCGCATCGTCCTCAGCACGAAGGTGTCGTCCGTGCTCGAGCTCATCCAGGTCTATTCGACGCTCGCCGAGCGCTGTGACTACCCGCTCCACGTCGGGCTGACCGAGGCCGGTCTCGGGGCCAAGGGCATCGTCGCGACGACCGCCGGGTTGGCGCCCCTCCTCCTGCGCGGTATCGGGGACACGATTCGTGTATCGCTCACGCCGAAGCCCGGCGGAGATCGAGCGGAGGAAGTGCGGGTGGCACAGCAGGTCCTCCAGTCGCTGGGCATCCGCTTCTTCGAGCCCCAGGTCACGTCGTGCCCGGGGTGCGGGCGGACGACCAGCACCTTCTTCCAGGAGATGGCCGAGGACATCACGGCGTACATCCGGGAGATGATGCCCACGTGGAGGACGCAGTACCCGGGGGTCGAGGAGATGGACGTCGCGGTGATGGGCTGCGTGGTGAACGGCCCAGGCGAGTCGAAGCACGCCAACATCGGCATCTCGCTGCCCGGCACCTTCGAGGAGCCGAAGGCCCCGGTCTACGTCGACGGCGCACACACCGTCACGCTCAAAGGCGAAGGGTTGGTCGACGAGTTCAAGACGATCCTCGACGACTACGTGCAACGCACCTACGGAGGCTGACAGCGCGATCGCGCTCCGCCGTATAGGTTGACGGCGTGACGCGCATTGGCTGCGACCGGAAGGGCGGTGGTGGGGAGGCTCGCCACGGCCGTCGACTACAACTGTCGGCAACGCTGACGGGACCGGCTCGCGTCACAGGTTCGTTCGTACGATCCTGACCGATTCTGTTCCCGCGGCCGCGAGACCGATCGCATGAGTCACTCGAAGCGCACGCTCAGCCTGGTCACCCTCTTCCTCGTCTTTGCCGTCGCGCTCGGTGGCGTCGGTTGGCGTCTCCTCGGAACGGGCGAAGGGGAGGCCGCGGAGGGGGACGCGACCGCCGAGGCCACCGTACTGCCCGAAGGGGTGGCGCCGGCCCAGTTCTCGCCGACCGTGGCCCAGCCGGTATCGGGGATGGCCGCCACCCGGGACACCCTCTGGATCCGCGTGGGTGCTGCGGGACAGGCCGAGTCGATCCGGCGCACGACCGTGACGGCCCAGGTCGAGGGGATCGTGACCGGGCTTCCGGTTCGTGAGAACGAGCGGGTGGCGCCCGGGACGATGCTCGTCCAGCTCGACACGACCGAGCACGCCCTGGGCGTGGCTCAGGCCCGAGCCGATCTGGTGGCCGCGGAGACGGACTACCGCCAGCAGATCCTCTTCGATGACGAGATCGAAGACCCGGCGGTGCGCGCCGAGCGGGAGCGGATCGCCCGGACGCGAAGTGGCCTCGACCAGGCGCAGGTCCGACTCCGACAGGCCGAGCTGCAGCTGGAGCGCACGCGGGTGCAGGCCCCGTTCGGCGGGCGGGTGGCCGATCTGGCCGTGGTCGAGGGGCAGCTCGTCTCTCCCGGCACCGAGCTGATGACGATCGTCGACCTCGACCCGATCAAGGTCGAGGTGCACGTGCTCGAGGCCGAGCTGGGCTTCCTGGCTCAGGGCCGCGGGGCCGCCGTCAACTTCGCGGCCTTCCCCGGCGAGACCTTCCAGGGGCGTATCGAGACGATCAACCCGGTCGTCGATCCCGAGACGCGTACCGGTCGGGTGACCGTCGTGCTCCCGAACGGAGACGGCCGGATCAAGCCGGGCATGTACGCCGAGATCTCCCTCGACGCCGAGGCGCTCCCGAACCGCGTTCTCATCCCGAGGAGTGCGGTTCTCGAGCGAGATCGCCGCACGATGGTCTTCGTGTCCGAGGAGACCGAGCGGGGTGGGGTGGCCAAATGGCGTTACGTGAACCCGGGTCGGGAGAACGACACACACGTCGAGCTCCTCCGCGAGGGATCGGAGCAGGGCTTCGTCGAGCCGGGTGAGGTGGTCCTCGTCGACGGCCATCACTACCTGGCGCACGACGTCGCGGTGACGCTCGTCGACGACGTGGTGGCCGCAGGCGGGAGACCGGGCCGATGAGGATGTCCTCGGCGTGTCGGTACGCCGTCGTCATCGCGAGTGCGCTCGCGAGCGCCCCGGCCGTCGCGGCGGGTCAGGAGTCGCCCCGGGTCCTCAGCATGGAGGATGCGCTCACACTGGCCCGGGGAGGCAACCCCGCGCTCCGTCGCGCCCTCAACGACGCCGACCTGAACGCCGCGGAGTCTCGAACGACCTGGTTCAACGATCTGCTCCCCCGCGCCAGCCTGACCCTCTTCAACACGTCGTTCACCGGGAACCTCCAGCGTCAGGGCTTCGACAACTTCGGCAACCCGATCGAGAACCCGACGGCCGACTGGAACTACTTCTCCCAGACCGTTCACAATCTGAACCTGTCGTGGTCCTTCCAGGGGCTTTCCCTCTTCCAGTCCCATCGACGTCAGGCGCTGGCCAATCGGGACCGCGAGCTGGCGTACGTCGAGGCCCGGTCCGGCCTCGACGTCGACGTGCAGCGGCTCTACCTCGACGCCCTCGAGCAGAAGGACCTCCTCACCTTCGAGGAGGAGTTGATCGAGGCTCGAGAGACCGACCTGGACGTGGCCGAGCGCCTCTTCGGGCTGGCCGGCAGGACACGGGTCGACGTCCTCAACGCCGAACTCGAGGTCGAGCGTCAGGCCCTCACGCACGAACAACAGCGCGCCAGCTACGAACGGTCCCTCCTGGCGCTGGCCGCCGCGATGGGGCTCGAGGACGGTGAGGAGTTCGATGTGGCGGACGAAGCCCTCCCGCTCTTCGACCCGAGCGGCCTCGACGCGTCGGCGCTGATCTCTCGGGCCCTGGAGACGAACCCGACGATCCGGCGCTCCGAAGTCGCCATCGCGTCGGCGGACCTCGGCGTCCACGAGCAGCGCACGAACTGGTGGCCGCGGATCGGACTCGGCGTGGACGTCTACCGGCGTGCGTTCGAACCGCAGGGTGGAGCGCTCTTCGACCCGTCGATCGGCTCCGACCTCGAGAGTCAGTTCCGGATCACCCTTTCTCTACCGGCGCTGAACGACTTCTTCTCCCAGCGGCTCGGACAGCAGGAGGCGTCGATCCAGCTGTCGAACCAGCGGGAGACCGACCGCGAGAGCCGCATCGAGCTGGAGGGCACGATCCGCGGAGCGGTCCTCGACCTCGAGAACCAGTGGGCCTCCCTTCGGATCTCGGAGCGCGCGGCGACGATCGCCGGAGAGGCTGTGCGTTTGGCGCGTGAGGAGTACCGACTGGGCACACGGACCTTCGAGGATCTCCGCTCGGCCTTTCAGCAGGAAGCGGAGACCCGTCGCGGCGTGATCACGGCACGGCACTCCTTCGTCGACGCGCTCCTTTCGCTCGAACAGGCCGTCGGTGCGCCGGTCCGTCCGGGGGCCGCCGCGCCGGCCGGAGCGCGCTAGGTGTCGATACCGTCCACCTCGACGTCGAGGCCGGTCGCGGTCTGGATGCTCTTCCTGGCCATCGTGCTCCTCGGCGCGATCTCCTTCGCCCGGCTTCCCATCGACCTCCTGCCGGACGTCAGCTACCCGCGCCTCGTCGTGTACACGGTGTACGAGGAGGTGG
>JAUIKL010000216.1 GCA_030430625.1 Gemmatimonadota bacterium | reverse complement strand
TCGGAGCGCTGGAAGCCCTGGGGTAACTCCTGCTTGATCGTCTCCTCGATCACCCGCGGCCCGGCGAAGCCGATGAGGGCTCCGGGCTCGGCCAGATTCACGTCACCGAGCATGGCGTACGAGGCCGTCACACCGCCCGTGGTCGGGTGGGTCAGGATCGACACGAAGGGGAGCCCCGCCTCGTGGATCCGGGCCAGCACCGTCGACGTCTTGGCCATCTGCATGAGCGAGTAGATACCCTCCTGCATGCGCGCTCCACCGGAGGCGCTGACGATGAGGAAGGGCGACTCGTTCTCGAGTGCGGCGTGGCCGGCCCGCGCGATCTTCTCCCCGACCACGGAGCCCATCGAGCCGCCGATGAAGCCGAAGTCCATCACGGCCAGAGCGACGGGAATCTCCTCGAGATCACCCGTTCCGGAGATGACGGCCTCCGTCTTCCCCTTCCCTTCGGCGGCCTCGATCCGCGTTCCGTACGGCTTGAGGTCGGTGAAGTCGAGCGGATCGGCGGCGCGGAGGTCCGGGTCGAGTTCCCTGAACGTTCCCTCGTCGATGAGGAGGTCGACGTACTGGGTCGCGTCGATGCGGAGGTGGTACCCGCACGTCGGGCACACGTTGAGGTTCTGGGCGATCCGCTCCTTGTAGAGGATCTCCCCGCACCCTTTGCACTTGTCGAAGACGTCCTGAGGAACGTCCCGGCGATCCTGCGCCTTGAGCGGCTTCTTGTCCTTCCGGAACCAGGCCATCGAACTCCCTTTGCTACGCCACCTCGGGCCTACCCGCGCCCGTTCCTTCAGAGAACGGGTGTCGTCAGGGGTGTTCGTGCGCCACGCGCACCGCGATCGCGACCGCCACCCACGACATCAACAGGAAGCTCCCGCCGTAGCTCACGAAGGGCAGCGGGATCCCGGTAATCGGAACGACACCGATCGTCATTCCGATATTGACGAACACGTGAACCAACCAGAAGCCGAAGATACCGAGCAGGACAAGGCCGGCAAAGGCTTGGGACTCGCTCAAATGGGAGGCCATGCGGACCAGACGGGACAGGACGAAGGCGAAGGCCACCACGGCCAGCGTCGTCCCGATGAAGCCGAGTTCCTCACCCACGACGGCGAAGATGAAGTCCGTATGCTGCTCCGGGAGGAAGTCGAAGCGCTTCTGGGGTCCGATCGTGAAGCCGCTCCCCTCGAAGCCCCCGCTCCCGATGGCGAGCTTGGACTGGATTACCTGATACCCGGCCCCGCGGGGATCGACCTCGGGGTCGAGGTAGACCAGGATCCGGTTCCGCTGATAGTCCGCCAGAGACTCCCACAGCGGCCGTCCGATGGTGGCCGTGGCGAAGTTGGCGAGGACGACCGAGACCGACTCGAAGAGGGAGAGCCGGTAGCGCAGCAGGACGAGGAAGCCGACGACGGTGACGATGAACATCGACCAGAGGACCGTATTGAACGACACGATCAGGCCGACGACCGGGCTGGCCACGAGGAGGAGGAGCCAGACCGGTGCGGCCGCCCAGTACAACGTCGTGAAGAGGATGCCGACGAAGGCCATCGCAGTCCCCAGGTCGGGCTGACCGAGGACCAGGACGAGCGGAATGCCCACGACCATACCGGGCGCAATCAGTTCCCGAAGCGAGTTGATGCCCGATTCCTTCTGGGACAGGAGCTGGGCCAGGGCGAGGATCGTCGCGAGTTTCGCGACCTCGGCCGGCTGGAAGGAGAAGAAGCCGAGGTTCAGGAAGCTCTTCACCCCCTGAGCGGTCCCCCGCCCTTCGCCGATGACCAGCGTGAGGGCCAGGAGGAGGAGACTCACGACGTAGGACGGCACCGCCGCCCACTCGATCCAGCGCAGCGGCACCCGTGACAGCGCGGTGAAGACGACCAGGGCCAGGACCATCCAGCGCGCCTGCCGGAGCCAGGCGTACTCGGTCACGACGTTGGGGACGTTCACCTGCCCCGCGGAGTAGATCATGGCCACGCCGAAGAGCGTCAGGCCGAGGATCCCGAGAACGAGTTGTGCGTCGAGCGCCCATCGCTCGAACAGGCGGATCACCGCTCCGCGCCCGGACGCTGATCGTCCTGCACCCGGAAGACCTCGGGGAAGCGTCGGCGATACCAGGGGGGGATCGGGCCGGTCCGGATGTGGTCCCAGTACGTCTGGATCGTGTCGACCGGAATCCCGTGCCGCTGCCGCAGGTAGTAGTCCGCCGTCTTGGCCACGATCGGCGCGGCCACCTGGCCGCCGCTCTCCCCGTACTCGACGATGGCGACGACGACGATCTCGGGCGGCTCACCCGGCGGTCCGGCCATGCCCGCGAACCAGGCGTGGTCCTCGGCCAGGCCCCGCACGGAGAGGGGGTTCTGCCCGGTCCCCGTCTTGCCGATCACGTCCCAGTGCTCGACCGCCGTGCGCACGTGGGCGGTCCCGCCGGGTCGGGTGACCCTCCGGAGCCCTTCCTGGAGAGACTCGATGTGGTCGGGCGCCAGATTCAACTCCCAGCCGCCCACCAGCTCTCCCTCCCGCGCGATGCGGGGCGCCGGAGCGCTTCCGTCCCGCGCCAGGGCCACGTAGAACTGCGCCATCTTCAGCGGGGTCTGCGAGTTCGGCCCCTGCCCGATGATCAGGTTGAACGCCTCCCCCTCCCGCGCCCGGTAGCCGTACCGCTCCCGCCAGAAGTCGACGGACTCGGGGAAAACTCCGGAACTCTCCTGGGGCAGATCGATGCCGCACTGGCCGGAGAAGCCGATGTCGTTGGCCCGCTCGAGGAGCCGGGTCAGGCCGATGCGCTCGGCCAGCTGGTAGAAGTAGATGTCACACGAGTTGCCGATGGCCTCGGCCAGTGTGTTGTAGCCGTGGCCGGCCCGGTCCCAGCAGTGGAAGAAGCGGTCGCCGAAGAAGTAGGCGCCTGTGCACGGTTCGGGCATGACCTCGTCCGGGGTCACCACGCCGAGGTCGAGCCCGATGCCGGCCGACGCGAGCTTCCACGTCGAGGCCGGCGCGTAGAGGCCGACGACCGCCCGGTCGAAGAGGGGCTTCCGCTCGTCGTTGTTCAGCGACGCCCATGTCAGTTCGTCGATGCCGCCGGTGAACAGGTTCGGGTCGTACCCGGGCGCCGAGTAGAGCGC
Organism: Gemmatimonadota bacterium; assembly: GCA_030430625.1. Taxonomy (GTDB): domain Bacteria; phylum Gemmatimonadota; class Gemmatimonadetes; order Longimicrobiales; family Gaopeijiaceae; genus UBA2589. The sequence goes on along the minus strand of JAUIKL010000216.1, from coordinate 1,606 downwards.
CAGGACGCCGCCGTCGGCGGGGTCCAGGGCGACGACCGCACCCGACATCGAGTCCGGGAAGATCCGGTGGACCCAACGCTGGAGGTCGAGGTCGAGGCTGAGGTGAAGGTCCTGCCCGGGCTCCGCGGCGATCTGCGGCGCACCTCCGAAGTCCCCGACGATCCGTCCACGCGCATCGAACTCGACGTGGCGTACGCCCTGCTGCCCCTGGAGGTGGGCTTCGTACTGCCGCTCGATTCCGACCTTGCCGACGATCATGCCGGCCTCGTACACGGTGTCCGGGAAGGTTTCGGAGCCGAGTTCCTCCCCGGTGATCTCCCCGACGTATCCCGTGAGGTGACCGCCGGCGTCCCCGAGTTGGTAGCGGCGGCGGGGCCGCATCTCGACGAAGACCCCGGGGAAGTCGGAGCGTCGCTCCTCCAACGCGGAGATCGCGGCGAAGTCCGCGTCCGCCTCGACGACGACCTCCCGCCCGTAGGCTCGAAGTGTACGAATGACCCGCTCGATGCGCTCGTCGGACAGGTGCATGTACTGCTGCATCCGGCGCAGCGTCGCACGCACCGAATCGACGGAGGCAGGCAGAATCGTCACCTGATAACCGGGGACGTTGTCCGCCACGATCTCCCCGTTGCGGTCGTAGATCGTACCTCGGGGTGCCGGCACCGGAAGGGAGCGAACCCGGTTGGTCTCGGCCTTGAGGCGCGCCTCCTCTCCCTGGAGGACCTGGATCCGGAAGAAGCCGACGACGAGGACGCTCATCATCAGCCCGAGGATCACGTACGCGCCGAGCGCACGGCGTCGAAGGGCGTGGGGGTGGTGGACGTTCATGCGTCACGCCCCACGCCGGTCAATCCGGCCACGAGAACCCCCACGACTGCCACGTACACGCTCGCCATGCCTCCGTCGACCAACACCTGTTCCACGAACGGGCGGCGCATCCCCTCGCCGACCGCGATCCAGTGCACCAGGTCCCGTACCCACTTCCCGATCAGAAGGTACGACACGAGGAAGAATCGGGAGTCCCCCACGAAGAAGTCGCGCGTCAGAGCCCCCGCGATGGCGACGATCGTCATCGCCACACTGTTGGCACCGAAGGCCAGCACGGAGAGGGCGTCTTCGAGGAGGCCGAAGAAGAGGCCGAGCGCGGAAGCGCGCCCCACTCCACCGTCTCGGGCCGCGAGAAGGAGGCCGAGGGTCAGGAGGTCGGGCGCCCCCCGTTCGTACGAGAAGCCGACGTGGAGGAGGAGGTGGACACAGGCCAGAGCGCCGACGACGGTCCACAACCACCCTCTCGACGTCACCGCCCCTCCGTGTCGTCGCCGTCGGTGCCTTCGGCAGCGTCGAACTGCTGCCAGATGGCCGTGGCGTCCGCGCCACCGAGCCCGGCCAGCACGATCACGTGCGTGGCGGCGCCCGGCTCGACGACGGGGGTCAGGTAATAACTCTTCAGCCAGCTGCCCTCCGACGACTCGATCTCCCGAATGCGGCCGATCGGAATACCGCGCGGGAAGACGCCGCTCAGCCCACTCGTCACGACGAGGGCCTCGGTGACGACGGGCTGGTTGAAGGGGACGCCGTTCAGGACGAGGCGGTCCTCTTCGAGGAA
>JAUIKL010000215.1 GCA_030430625.1 Gemmatimonadota bacterium | reverse complement strand
CGATCGCGAAGACGAGCATGAACGGGTCCGCACCCGACATGTCCGAGAAGAGTCCGATCGAGTCCGGCCGAATGCCCTCCGGGCCGGTGCCGAGGAAGAACATGGCCAGGGACAGCGCCAGGACGCTTGCCACGACCCAGAGCGCCTTCACGCCGAGGTCTGCCCCCTTCTTGAGCACGATGGCCAGCAGGAGCAGGGTGGCCGGGAGGGAGACGAAGCGGGGATCGAAAGGGAGTCCGGTCAGCGTCTCGAAGCGCGGTGCAAGAGGCTGGAACGCCTCGGCGAAGGCGATCATGTAGAACGCGACGGAGATGGCCTGGGACAGGTAGAGACTGATCCCGATCGCGCCACCGATCGTGCTTCCGAACGACCGCGAGATGATGAAGTACTCGCCACCGCCCTCCACCCGACGGTTCGTGGCGATCTCCGCGATCGCGAGCGCGGTCGGAACCGTGACCATGTGTCCGAGCAGGATGATCAGCATCCCCCCCAACAGCCCGGTGTGGCCGACCGCGTACCCGAAGCGCAGGAACATCACGGCGCCGAGGATCGTGCTGATGCTCGCCAGGAAGACCGGCGCCGTCCCGAAGCCGTGACCCTGGCTCGGACCGTCCGACGACGGGATCGCGGTCAGCGGACCTGTGGTGCGGCCTTCAGCCACGTGCGCCCCCGCTCGGTCCGTGCGCGCGGGAAGGAGTGTTCGTCGGGATCATGCGTCGCCGTGCCAGATCATACGGAGGTAGCGCTCGGGGGCCTGGAGAAAGTCGCGCACGAGGGCGACCGATTCGAGGTCCTCGTAGGCGACCGAACGAACCGGAGTCTGATCGAACGATAGGATCCTCGCCTCCGGAATCGCCATGAGTATCGGCGAGTGGGTGGCGATGACGAACTGCCCCCCATTGTCGACCGCCTCGCGAACCATGGCCAGGAAGCCCAGTTGGCTCTGCGGCGACAACGCCGCTTCGGGCTCGTCGAGGAGGAAGAGCCCCTTCGGTGAGAGGCGCTGGGCAAAGAGGTTGAGAAACGCTTCGCCGTGGGACCGCGCATCGGGGTTCCGGCCGTACGTGGCGTCCATCGCCCCGATCGAAGCGTGATGCGGCCCCTTCGCGAGCTGCCGCGCGTAGTCGGACGACTCCTTCATCTCGACGTCGATCCGCGCCAGCTCCCGCTCGTGTTCGACCCGCTGCACCGCCAGTTGCTTCTGGAAGCCGAAGAAGTCCTCGGCCCGAAGGAAGAAGCCCCGATGGGATCGCCTGCGCCACCGGAGTCTGAGGTGCCGACCGAGTCGACGCTGGGCCTCCAGGGTCGGATCCGACGCGGGGCGTGCGGACCCGACCGCTGGCAGACCGGCCGCAATCGCCAGAGCCTCGAGGAAGGTCGACTTGCCGGTTCCGTTCTCCCCGACGAGGACGCACACCTCCGCATCGGTGTCGACCCGGTCGAGTCCGGCGATCGAAGGGACGGAGAAGGGGAAGTCCGTCGTGGTCGGAGGAGCCCGGTACTCGATCTCCATGAGTTGGGCGCGAGACCCGCCTTCGTTGAGCATCCACCTCACCGGTCGTCGTCGTAGCGAACACCAAGCTACCTCAGGGGACGCCACCGGCAACGGACCCGCTCGCCCTCCGAGGGTCACGGTGCGACCGGGCGTTTACAGCGCCTCGATCTCCTTGCGAGCGCGGTCGAGGATGTCCCGAATGCGATCCGTGTTCTCGAAGTCGCTCTTGGCCGCGGCCCGGAAGGCCACCTTCGAGAGACGTCCCCAACTGCCCCAGATCTCAGCCGTTTCCGGGCCCATGCTCGCACCCCAGTCCTTCCATCCGTGTGCGCGCTTCCAGATCGACTCGATGTCCTCACCGTGGACCAGGATTTCCTCCCTTCCCTCCTGGGTCAGGTGGTAGACCTTCTTACCGGCCTCTTCGGCAATGCGAACGAGGCCCTCGTCCTCCAGCTGCTGGAGGACCGGGTACACCGTCCCGGGCGAAGCCTTGTACAGCCCGCCGGAGCGCTCTTCGAGCCGCTTCATGAGTTCGTACCCGTGTCCGGGCTCGTCCTCGAGCAGAGAGAGGAGGGCCAGGCGTACCTCACCCTGGCGGAAGAACCGCCGCCGTGGTCCGCCACGCCGCCCGCGTCGCTTCCGCGGCCCCATCCCGATGTCCCAATCGAAGACCCAGTCGAAATCCATCCCGCGTCGCCTCCGTCCAGTCGTGCAACCCATCATCCGTACTCCCGTGTGTGTGCGGGGTTCGAGCGCGCCGCGGTCTCCCACGACCGTGAAGCCTCGTTCGATGCCCCGTTCGATACTTCGTTCAGTATATCGTACGATACACTCTTCGTAATGTTTCACGGACGATGACACGACGGATCGAGAGGGCCTCGACAACGGACTCGACGGGACCGGCTCGAGGCCGTACCGTGTGACCACCCCGAGGGCGGATACGATGAAGAACCAGGGCGGAGGGTCACCGTGTTCCGAATCACGGAGGAGTTGCGGGAGCGCGTTCGCGAGCGTGCGTCCGGTCGATGCGAGTGTTCCGGGCCGAACTGCCGTCACCACCGAACGGACGCCCGTTGCAAGAACGGTCTGAGATCGGACGACTGGAAAGTCTACTGGCACAGCGAGAAGGCCGGTGAGGAACCGTCCAACCTCGAGGCGTGGTGCCTCACCTGCTTCGAGAACAACTTCGAGGTACCGACACACCGCGTGACGCTCCTGCGCCCGGAGTTGGCCGACCTCACCGCGCTCGAGGAGGCCGACCCGAGGCGGGCCGTGACGCTGCGGTCCGTTCTGAGAGACGCGGGGTCCTCCCTCGCCACCGAGCGCGGCGGACACGTCGTGCCCGGCCTTCGTGACGAACTACTGATCGAGTTCGAGCAGCCCGAGGAGGCGCTGGCCGCGGCCCGCGAGCTCGAAGGCCGCTTTCACGAACACGCTTCGAAGCTGCGCCTCCCGACCGTGCCCCTCTCCTGCGGCATCCACACGGGATCCGTGCGAAAGTCCCGCACCGGGGACGTGTACGGCGACGCGTTGTCGATCGCTTCGATGGTGGAGACGCTGGCCCAGGCCGGTCAAATCGTCATCAGTGACCCCGTGGCCGGAGAGCTCGGGACCCAGGTGACCCTCGAGGGCCTGGGCCCCCTTCCCTCTTCGGAACCCGCCGACGACGACGAGCCGCTCGGTTGCTGGGTCGTGACGGGCTAGGGCACGCCCTTCGGGGCCACGTCCGGCCGATGGCCCGCCCCCGCGCCTACTTCGAGAGGAGTTCCTCGAGCTCCTCGAGCGTACGCGGCCAGTCGTCCCCCAGGAGGCGGGACATCCCCCGATCCGCGAGCACCTTCCCTCCGGTCTGACAGGTCGCGCAGTAGTTCGTCTCGCGGTCGGCGTACTTGATCCGCTGGATCGGCGATCCACACGTCGGGCACGGTTCGCCGTACTTCCCGTGCGCGGCCATGTCGGGGTGAAAGGCCGTGATCTTCTTCGGAAAGTCGGTCCCGAACTCGGCCCGGAGCCGCGCGATCCACTCCTCGAGTAGCCGCCGGGTCACGTCGTACAGGTGCGTCACCTCGTCGTCGGTGAGGTTCCCCGTACGCTGAAGGGGTGAGAGTCGAGCGAAGAGGAGGATCTCGTCGGAGTGCGCGTTGCCGATGCCGCTGAGAATGCGGGGGTCGGTGAGGGCCCGCTTCAGCGTCCGATTCTCCCGGCGGATGGCCGACGCGAAGTCGTCCCGGGACGCAGCCAGGATGTCGATCCCACCGGGGTCGACAGCGGAGAGTCCGGCTCGGCCGCGGATCAGGTGAAGGGACGCCCGCTTCTTCGTCGACTGCTCGGTGAGCAGCACCGTCCCGCTCTCGAAATCGAAGGCCCCGTGCGCACGCTTCTTCGGCACGGCGGCGCCCGGTTTGGCCCACTTGAAGCGCCCCGTGATCATCAGGTGGAAGACGAGAAAAAGGTCACACTCGAGACACCATACGACTCGCTTGCCGATGTGTTCGATTCCGACGACCCGGCGACCCTCGGCCGTCGAGAGGGGGGGATCCCACGTCTTCACGAGAGAGGGAGAGCGCACCCGAATCTTTTCGAGAGTCCGATCGAGGATCGTCCGCTCGAAGCCCTCCACGTACGCCGTGATCTCCGGAAGTTCAGGCATCCTCGTCGGGAGCGGGCAGTCCGCGGGGCTCGGTCCCTGCGTGCGGTAGGCGAGCGGCCTCCTGCACGATCGACGCCGCTCGCTCCATGGCCCTCCGGTACTTCCGCTCGAGATGCGCCGAACGGCTCTTCCAGAAGACGCGGGTAGCGCCGTACACGACACCGCTCCAGAGCGTGATCAACGGGATCACGGCCGCCCCGGACAGCCCGAGGGTGGCCGCAGTGAGGGCCCCGCCCAGGAGCCCCCCCATGGGGATCCCCAGGCCGTGGTACAACCCGGCCTCACCGGCTCGGTTGGCCGTCATGTCGATCTCGGTGGCCCCATCCCGTGACGAGATGCCGATGATGATCGGTCCCATGCCGTCGTTGTGGGTCCACTCCATCCGCCCGAACACCTCTTCGATCTCGCCCTTCGCGCCCATCAGCGATCGAAGCGCGAGCACGATGCGTTCGCGCTCCTCGTCTTCGACCTCTCCCGGCACCGTGGTCCGAAAGTGCCAGGAATCAGGGCCGCCCAACCATCGGCCGTCGCTGCGTTCCATCGGCGCATCGATGTCGGTCGCGGCGATGTCGATGAAGTGCGGATCGATCCCGGCTTCCGCTGCCACCTGACGCAGCTCCTGAATCGTCAGACCGCGGGCCGACCCGGCACCTCGCGCCGAAGAGCGCTC
>JAUIKL010000214.1 GCA_030430625.1 Gemmatimonadota bacterium | reverse complement strand
TCCCCGGGGCCGTGCACCCCCTCCGAGGCCGGCGTGAGCATCGAGGCGTTTCGCTCGCTCGGAGTGGAAGGGACACCGATGCTCGGGGTCTGCCTCGGCCATCAGAGCCTCGGTGAGGCCTTCGGAGGACGGACCATCCGGGGCCAGCGCATCATGCACGGGAAGACCGGGGCGGTGCGCCACGATGGCGACCCGCTCTTCGAGGGCGTCTCCTCACCGTTTCGGGCCGCTCGGTACCACAGCCTCGTGACCGACCCCGCCGTCCTCCCCGCGGAGCTCCGACCGATCGCGTGGAGCGCCGACAGCGAGGACGAGGGGAGCGTACAAGCCATGCGGCACCGCGACTTCCCGCTCTGGGGCGTTCAGTTCCACCCGGAGTCGCTCTTTGCCGAAGACGGAGTGACGATGCTCCGGAACTTCCTTCAGCTGTGACCCGCTTCACCCCTCGCCGAGACGCGAGTGAACGGGGCTACCAGGCCACCCGCGGGCGGTTGACCCTCGACCGGGGCTCCGGGTAGCTTTCCAGGCGTGATTTTTTCCCGCGCACTCCGCCTCAGCGGCTCCGGTTCAGCCCCTTGAGCGGTCGTGTCCTCGGCATCGTTCCGGCACGGCTCGCGTCGACTCGGCTCCCCAACAAACCGCTCTATCCACTCCTGGGTACCCCCCTGATCGAGTGGGTCTGGAGGCGTGTCGCATCGATGTCCGTCCTCGACCATGCGGTCGTCGCCACGGATTCACCCGAAGTGGCTCGGGTGTGCCGCGACTTCGGTGCTCCCGTCGAGATGACCGCCCCCGACCACCCCTCGGGCACGGATCGGGTGGCCGAGGTGGCGGACCGGCCCGCCTACCGTGACTTCGACGTGATCGCGAACGTCCAGGGGGACGAACCCCTGCTGAACGAGGCCCATGTCCAGGCCGCCATCGATCTGGTCCGGGAGGAGGGGTGGCAGGTCGGGACCTGTGCCACCCCCGTCCTCACCGAAGCGGCTCGAAAAGACCCCTCGGTCGTGAAGGTGGCACGGGCGGCATCGGGCAGGGCCCTCTACTTCTCTCGGGCGCCGATCCCGTACAAACGGGACGAGAAACCCATCGAGGACGAGCTCGGTCGCGAGCCCTTCTTGCGGCACGTCGGGATCTACGCCTACTCCCGCAGCGCGCTCGCGGACTGGGTTGCCCTGGCTCCCTCACGGCTGGAAGAACTCGAATTGCTCGAACAACTCCGACCTCTCGAAGCCGGTCTCCGGATCGGCGTCGCGATCGTCGGAGCGGCCGACCCCGGGGTGGACACCCCGGCCGACGCCCTCCGAATGGAACGAAGCCTCAGCGAACTCCGCGCTCCTACACCGGCCTGACCTATGACCGAGACGACGAAACAGGCGACCAAGTACATCTTCGTGACCGGCGGGGTGGTATCCTCGCTGGGCAAGGGGATCGCCGCCGGCTCGATCGGCCGGCTCCTCAAGGAACGCGGCCTGCGCGTGACCCTGCAGAAGTTCGACCCGTACATCAACGTCGACCCGGGCACGCTCTCACCGTACCAGCACGGCGAGGTATTCGTGACCGACGATGGGGCCGAGACGGACCTCGATCTCGGGCACTACGAGCGCTTTATCGACGAGTCGCTCTCCCAGGACAACAACATCACGACCGGCCGGATCTACCAGACCGTCATCCAGAAGGAGCGGAGGGGCGACTACCTCGGCTCGACGGTGCAGGTGATCCCCCACATCACGGACGAGATCAAGGCGGCGATCAACCGTCTGGCCGAGCACAACGACGTGGTCATCACCGAGATCGGCGGAACGGTCGGTGACGTGGAGTCGTTGCCGTTCCTGGAAGCGATCCGACAGTTCCGCGCCGATGTCGGACGGGAAAACGTCGTCTTCGTCCACCTGACGCTCGTCCCGTATCTGGCGGCGGCCGGCGAACTCAAGACGAAGCCGACTCAGCACTCCGTCCGCGAACTCATGGGGATCGGAATTCAGCCGCAGGTGCTGATCTGCCGCACGGAGCAGCCGCTATCGCCCGAGATCAAGCGCAAGATCGCGTTGTTCACGAACGTCGAGACCGACGCCGTGCTCGAGTCACCCGATCTGTCGACGATCTACGAGGTGCCGCTCGCTCTGAAGCGACAGAGAGCCGACGACGTGATCCTCGCTCGGCTGGGCCTCGAAGGCCGCCCCGAGCCCGATCTCACCGCCTGGACCGACATGGTCCGTCGCGTCCAGCATCCGGCGTCGGGTGAAGCCCGGATCGCCGTGGTCGGCAAGTACACGGAGCTCGTGGACTCGTACAAGTCGGTCCAGGAGGCGTTGATCCACGGGGGAATCGCTCACGACGTGAAGGTGACGATCGACTGGCTCCTCTCCGAGGGCTTCGAGACAGGGGACGGCGTCGACTATCGGGCGTCGAAGCTGGCGGACTACGACGGGCTCCTGATCCCCGGTGGCTTCGGCTCCCGGGGGGTCGAGGGGATGCTGCAGGCGATCCGGTGGGCCCGCGAGCACGGCACCCCGTTCTTCGGGATCTGCCTCGGTCTGCAGTGCGCCGTCATCGAGTTCGCACGAAACGTCTGCGGGCTCGAGGAAGCCAACTCGTCCGAGTTCAGTGACGATACGCCCGACCCGGTCATCGCCCTGTTGGATTCCCAGCTCAAGGTGACGACGAAGGGCGGCACGATGCGCCTCGGTGCGTACCCGTGTGCGCTCGCCGACGACAGCCTGGCGCGGAGGATCTACGGCACCGACGAGATCTCCGAGCGGCACCGGCATCGGTGGGAGGTGAACAACGCCTACCGCGAGGTCCTGGCCGAGAACGGCATGCTCATCAGCGGGACCTCCCCGGACGGGGGACTGGTGGAGATGATCGAGATCCCGGACCACCCGTGGTTCCTGGCCGGACAGTTCCACCCGGAGTTGAAGAGTCGGCCGACGCGGCCCCACCCGCTCTTCGCCTCCTTCATCGAAGCTGCCGCCAAGCACGCGCGCCGAGAGTCACCCTCACCGACCGAGCAGCCGGTCGGCGTCTGACCCGCCCTCGGTCCCGCCGTCGATGTTCGATGTCTTTACACTGATCGCGGGGCCGTGCGCCCTCGAAGGCGACTCGATCAATCTCCGTATCGCCAATGCACTGATGGAGTTGGGGGACCGCGTGGGACTCCCGATCGTCTTCAAGGGGTCGTTCGACAAAGCCAACCGGTCACGTGGGGATGCCCTTCGCGGACCCGGCCTCGACGCCGGGCTGGCCCGGCTCGAAACCGTGCGTCGCGAGACCGGCCTCCCCGTGATCACCGACGTCCACGAGACCCAGCAGGTCGAGGCCGTGGCTTCGGTTGTGGATGCGCTCCAGATCCCGGCCTTCCTGTGCCGCCAAACGGATCTCGTCCGCACGGCCGGAGCGAGCGGGCTGCCCGTCAACATCAAGAAGGGGCAGTGGATGGCCCCCGAGGAGATGGCGGGCGCCAGGGAGAAGGCCCGGTCGGCCGGGTCTCCCTCGGTCGCCGTGACGGAGCGGGGTACCGCGCACGGGTACGGGGACCTCGTCGTCGACATGCGCTCTTTCGCCCGGCTCCGGGCAGCGACCGGTGGCCCCGCCTTCTTCGATGGCACACACGCGGTGCAGAGGTCCGGCCGGGCCGATGGCGCCAGCGGTGGAGACAGGGAGCACATTCCCGCGCTCGTCCGGGCCGCCGTGGCCGCCGGGTGTGATGGTCTCTTCCTCGAGGTGCACCCGGACCCGGCGAGCGCGCCGTCGGATCGCGCGACGATGCTCCCCCTCGAAAGGCTCGACGCCCTCGTCGACGACATTCTCAGAATCCGCGACCTCGCACCCTTCGCCGAAGACACCCGATGACGCAGACCATTCCCGCCGAACTCGCCCACCGTGTGAAGCTCGTCATCTTCGACGTCGATGGCGTCCTGACCGATTCGGGACTCTACGTGGGCGAAACCGCGGACGGCGTCGATGTCGAACTCAAGCGCTTCGACATCCAGGACGGGGTCGGCATCAAGATGCTGATGTGGAGCGGGCTCGACGTCGTCATCGTTTCCGGACGCGTCTCGAAAGCGACGTCGATCCGGGCCCGGGAACTCGGTGTCGAGGAGTGCTATCAGGAGCCGGACGCCCACAAGCTCCGGGTCGTCGAACGTATCCTCGACGAGAAGGGGCTCGATTGGGACGACGTTGCGATGATCGGGGACGACATCCCGGACCTGGCGGTGATGCGCCGCGTGGGGCTCAAGGCCGCGGTCGCGAACGCTACCGGGCCGATCGCGGAGATCGCCGATTGGACGGCGAGCAAGCGGGGTGGTCACGGAGCCGCCCGCGAGTTCACCGACGAGCTTCTCCGGGCCCGTGGTGACCTGGCGGACGTCGTCGAGCGGTACGTGGCCGAACGGAGTGGTACATAGCCCTCCCTTTGCCGATCTTTCCATGCTGTGCGGGGCACGAGCGGCCGGTCCGGGCCAGGGCCGGTGAACTCGACGCCCTCAGCCGAGTAGAGGGAGGCGCGTAGTACGGCCTCGACCAGGCCCGCGCGACCGAAAGTGCGAGACCCGACAGAGCCGCCAGGAGCGGCCGGAGATCGATGAGAACAGCACGACGTCCGACCCTACGCCGCGCCGGTGCGGCCCTCGTCGTCGCAGCCGCGACCGCAGGGGCCTGTACCCCCGAACTCTCCACCCCGGTCGCCGACCAGGAACTCCAAACGATGGAGTCCGACTACGTCGCCTTCGGGATGGTGAGCTACCTGACGACGAACGGCGTCCGCGAAGGCCGCATCGAGGCGGACACCGCGTACATCTACGAAGAGACCGCCACGGCCGTCCTCAAGC
>JAUIKL010000213.1 GCA_030430625.1 Gemmatimonadota bacterium | reverse complement strand
CGTAGCGACGGCGTGTGCCGACGCTCGTCGGGCCGGGCGGCGACTGCTCGGCCTCGATCAGCTGAGGCTGCCACTCCCGTTCCCGCGAGATGTCGTCCATGTACGCGTACACCTCGGCCAGCGGGCGACGGATCTCGATCGACTCTTCGTGGCTGGGCATGACGGTGATCAGGCGAAGTAGGTGGACACGTCGATGCCGTAGCGGTCCGCGCTCGTCACCTTGATGATCGAGCGCTCGTACTGCCCCTTCTCGTTCGTCTTGGCGAGGTCGATGAGCGGGGGTGGGGTGATCCAGAGCCCGTCGGGGTCGGACAGGAGTCGAACGATGGGACGGTGCACCGAAGCGGGGTCGCTGTTGGCGGCGTGGACGAGGGCCAACTCGTACGTATCGAGAATGACCACCGTTCCGACCGGGTAGATGCCCAGAAGGTTGATCAGCGCCTTCACGATCACCGGGTCGAAGCCGAGCGACTTGTCCTCCCAGAAGGTTCGGAGCACCTCGTCCGCGGGCAGGGCCTTGCTGTACGAGCGCTCGTTCGTGGCGGCGTCGAACGCCGCGGCCACGGCCACGATCTTGGAGAAGACCGACGGCACCCTGGGACGCACCACAGCGGGGTAGCCGGAGTCATCGGGTCCAATGTGGTGTTCATAGGCCACGATCATGCTCTGGAACGGGATCTCCCCGAAGTCCCGAAGCTCGAAGATGGACAACGCACCGAGCCACGTGTGGGCGCGCATCCGCTCGAGTTCGTCGTCGGTGAGCGAGGAGCCCTTCGTGAGGATCTCGCGCGGGATCCGGCTCATGCCGATGTCGTGCACGAGCGCCGCGTGACCGAGGTCGTACAGCTGCGCTTTGGTCAGGCCGAGGCGCCGACCGATGGCCACGCAGAAGATGCAGACGTTCACGGCGTGGGTGAACGCATATTCGTCGAAGTCCTTCAGTGCGCTCAGTCCGCCGAGCGACGCCTCGTCGTTCAGCACACCGTCGACGATGGCCTGAACCGCCAGCTTGACCTTTTTGACGTTGGCCGACCGCCCCATACGGGTGCCGTTGAAGAGCTCCCGCGAGATCGCGATCGAATCTTCGTAGGTGCGCCGCGCGGCCTCTCGCCGCTCCCGTTCACCCGGTAGGGTGGCGACGCCCGCGACCGGGGGCTGGACGTGGATCGACCTGATGCCGCGCTCGCTGAGCAGTTCGGTCAGCTTACCGGATCGGGTGGGGTCGTGGTTGGGGTCCGAGAGGCGCGCCACTACGCCGAGGAACATCTGCAAGTCGGTCACGCTCGGCACCGCGGTCACGCTGAGAATCCCGATCCACGAGCGGCGCAGCATGTCGACCACGTGCCGATAGAAGACGAAGTTCTCGACGTCCTGCACGACGGGAGAGCCGTTGAGGTAGAGCGTTCTCCTGACCACACGAAGCTCGAGGCCGGGCCCTTTGACGTACGGCTCGCACGCCGTCCGGAGCTGCTCGATGGAACGGAGGGTGACCTCGGCCGTCACACCCTTGATACGAGACAGGTGGACGGCGTGGTAGAGGCCGTAGATCAGGTTGCGCTCGTGGGGAGACAGGGTCACGACGCGGCCTCCCTGAGTGCGCGGTTCACGGCGCTTCGGACGATGGGCTCGCGGTCGTTCTTGGTCCGTTCGAGGGCGAGGAAGGCCTCGGAGGTCCCGATCAGTCCGAGCGCGACGGCCGCGCACGCGCGGGTTTCGGGCGAGGTCCGCCGGGTGAGCGACCCCTTCCCCTCGAGGAATCTCTCCATGGGTTCGACGCCCTCGGCGCCGGTGACGACACCGTACGCCGCGAAGAGCGCACGTCGCTCGGAAACCTCCCGCGTCTCGAGGTCCCTCCCCTCGATTTGACGAGCCAGCGCGGGTTGGGCGGCGGGGACCGGACGGGCTGCCAGTCCCTCGTATACGGCCGTCCGGACCGGTCCGGCCTCGTCTTCGATCGACCGAGCCACGGCGTTCATGGCCGGCTGTGAACCGATCGCTACGAGCGTCTGAACCGCGGCGCGTCGCGTCGGTGGGTCGGGGTGCGCCAGAGCCGCCGTTACGGAGGGCGTCAGTTCGGGGAGTTGGAGCCGCCGAGCCAAACCGAGGGCGCGCTGAACGACCGCGCGGTCCCGGCTCTCGGTCATCTGGGTGAGGGCGGCCGGCCACTCGGTGAAGAAGGCCTCGAGGGCGGTGACGAGGGCGGCCTTGGCCTCGGGGCGGTTGAGCTGGCCGATCCAGACGAGCACGGTGCGGATGGCGTCGGGCTTCATCTCTCGCAGCAGTGCCCCCAACTCGTCGGCCGATGGTGCAACGGAGCCCCCCTCGAGCACGTGGAAGAGCTGCGTGAGGGTGTCGTTGAGCGAGATGCTGCTTCGGAGCTCGGCCAGGGAGTCTTTCAGGTCGGGGGACAAGTCCATCGTCCGACCGATTCGGCGCAGCTCACTCGTGAGATACGCCACGGCCGGGAATCGCCCCGTGCCCAGGAGGTAGGGGAGGAGCGTCCGCAGCACGCCGACCACTTCGGCCTGGACCTCATAGTCCTGCTGGAGTTCCAGCGTGTCGAGGAGGATGGCCAGAACGTTCTGGCTGTGGTCCTGTGCGTACTCCCGTTCGACCGAGTTGCGGAGGTAATCGATCTCACGCGGCTCGAGGAAGTAGAGTGTGGAGTCGAAGTCTTCGAGACGGACGATCCCGTCTTTCCCGTCGGTCCGATCGGGGCTCGCGGCCTCGGCCCGCAGCGCGGCTCGGCGCTGTTCCGCGCCCTCGTCCGATCGAGCCGGCGAAGGAGCGGCTTCGGTGTCGGTGACCGGCTCGACCGGGGCGGCCTTGGGCGGGGGCCCGACCGTGTACCTGAGATGATGTAGGTCCGCGCGGAAGAGCATGAGGACGAGGTCCTGGTCCCCGTCCTCGTCGAGCCGCTGCTTTCGATCGATGAGCTCGAGCACGGCGCCCATCTCGCCGCGCTCCACCCCGGGGGCCAGAGTGAGCCCGTGGATTCCCGATGTGGTCAGCGTCTCGACGATTCGTGCCTTGTCGACTTCGGGGGTCAGAACCGGGAAGCCCTCGTACGTCAGCCGCGCTCCGTCGCATGCGAGTTCGACGACCTGCACCCGAGCCCAGATCGGGGCAAAGGCGCCCTCCAGACGTTGGAGGGCCTGCTCGCGTTCCGGTGAGCCGGCCTCCGACGTGGCGATGGTCTCGAGTGTTTCCTGCCACGACCTCATGAGCACCTGGATCAGGAGTTGCTCAGTGGAGGGAGAGTCGGCCATCGCGAGCGTGGAAGGGGGTGCCCGGCGGACGCTCCGGAACGACCCACCGTGAGGGGTTCGCGCCAAACATGGTCGCTGTAGAGGGATCGCTACAAGCCCGGAGTCGGCGGGGGGGCGGTCCCGAGGCGGCCGCCGACCCGAACGCTGGTGCCGGGAAAGGCCCACGCGGGGCTGCCCTCTCCTCGCGTGTCCGTAGTATCCCGCATATGTTGGCCGCATCCGCTCATCCGCCCCAAGCGCAGGAGTGTTCGATGGACGCGTCCGATTCCGTCGGCGTCGTGGAGCAGAAGTACTCCAGACGAACCTTTATCAAGGGTGTGATCGCGACCGGGGCCACGGCCTCGTCGACCGGGTACCTCTTCAAGGGGACGGCGCTCCTCGGGGCGCCCACGATGCAGACGGCGACCGAGCGTCTGATCACCCTGAACGTGAACGGTCAGGAGCGGCGGGTCGACGTCCTGCCGCACGAGACCCTCGCGATGACGCTGCGCTACAAGCTCGGCCTCACCGGCACCAAGCTCGGTTGTGACCGCGCCGAGTGCGGCGCGTGCACACTCCTCGTCGACGGCGTCGCGCAGTACGGCTGCTCGATGCTGACCCACCAGGTGCGCGGCCGAGCGGTGACGACCATCGAGGGGCTCGAGAATCCGGATACCGGTGCCCTGAGCGTCGTCCAGCAGGCCGTGATGGACGAGGGGGGCTTCCAGTGCGCCTTCTGTGCTCCCGGCTTCATCATGAGTATGACGGCCATGCTCGACGAGAACCCGAACCCGACGCGTGAAGAGGCGGCTCAGGCGCTCTCGGGCAACCTGTGCCGCTGCGCCGACTACGACAAAATCCTCACCTGCGCGATGCGAGCGGCCGAGCTCGCCCGCTCGGCTTAGGGAGGGACGACGATGGCCGAGAAGCTGATCGGAGCCGATATCGCTCCGCCGGATCTACACGCCAAGATCACGGGCCGCGCTCGCTACGCGGAGGACTTCCGGGCACCGGGCATGGTGTTCGCCAAGCTCCTCCTCAGCCCGATGCCCAACGCACGGGTGCGCAACATCAATGCGGATCGTGCGTTGGCGATGCCGGGTGTGATCGACATCCTCACGGCGGACGAGGTCCCGGGCAGGGAGGGGCCGAGAGAGGCGAGTCTGACCAACACGCCCCGGTACGAGGGGGAGCCGATCCTGGCCGTGGCCGCGGTCGACGAAGAGACCGCGGCGGCCGCGATCGAAGAGATCGAGATCGACTTCGAGCCGCTTCCGTTCGTCCTGGACCCGCTGGAGAGCCTCCGACCCGGAGGACCGAACGCCTACCCCGAGGGCAACATGTTCTCGGGGCAGGACGGGTGGTCGGAGTTCAAGTGGACCGAGGCCGACTTCGCGCGGATCGACGCGGGAGAGATGCCGGATCCCGAGTGCCCGGTCGAGTGGACGAAGGGAGACCCGGAGGCGGCCTTCGCCGAGTCGGCGCTGATTCTCGAAGAGACGATCGTCCACCAGTCGCTGACCCATCACCCGATGGAGCCGCGTTCGAACATGGCGTACTGGGAGGGGGACCACCTCTTCGCCTTCGTGTCGACGCAGAGTACGCAGCAGACGAAGTTCGC